>RQOI01000300.1 GCA_003854995.1 Candidatus Zhuqueibacterota bacterium | reverse complement strand
CATCGAGGATGGCGACGGAATCGGGACGAAAGGAAGCCTGGTTGAGCCGGGCCAAACGCGCCCGGCGGTCCGGGATCACTTCTGTCCGCCCGACGCAAAAAGCGCGCGGCAGGGCGGCGCTGTTTCTGTAGACGATGATTTTTTGCGCTTGATCGAGCCTGACCAGCAGGAGGTTCGGATGGGTGATATTGCCCTGTACCAGCACGTATTTTGCGTTCAGCATGTTGACGATGTTCCAGTTGATCGGTGTTTCAGTCGGATTGTTGAAACCAGGATCTGTGCCGTTCCGCAGACACGATTCCAGAATATCCTGATAGATGCGCAGCTTGGCGGGATGATAGCCCTCGATGGACTGATGGAAATAGGACCAGTGCGCCTGGCCGCTCAACTCACCGAGCGGGTAGACGCGATGCAGCTCTGCATCCTCTTGCAGCAGCTTGTCAATTGGCGTCTCGTTGAAATAGCTGTCCATTTGCGCTTTTGGAATGAGATCCCGCATGTAGCGCCTGTCAATGGGCAGCAAGTCGATGAGGAGAAGGGCGATGGCCATGCCGACGAACATCGGCGTCTTCAGCCAGCCGCGCAGGTGCGCGAAGGAGAGTCCGAAAGCGGCGGCGACGAGCGCCAGCATGCGAATGGCGTCTCCCTTTAAAAGATCAAAACGAACCGTCTTCAACATTGCCAGCACATCGGCGCTGTAGCTTTGAATTTCATCCGTGCGGGCGAGCGGCAAGGAATGGCGCAGCAGGAGCGGAGCGGCGCCGAGCAGCACAAAGACGCCAAAGACGGCGGCCAGAATCTGGCGCGTCTTTTTCTGCTGCAACCGCTGCGACAGTTCATGGATGCCGAAACCGGCGAGCGCGGCGGTGCAGAACATCACCAGGACGACGATCATAACCGGAACACGAAATTTGTTGAAAAAGGGCACAAGATTAAAAAAGAGTTTGTATAATGGTGGAAAGTGTTGGCCAAAGGCCATGAGAATGGAAAATATCAATAGCGCAACAAGGATCCTGACTTGAGTGTGTTTCCAGCTCAGGATCACTCCCAGTACGGCAAAAAAGACCACCACGGCTCCCAGATAGTCTGTCGTCGAGGTGAAAGGCATATGTCCCCAGTAACCCGGGATCGTCCTCCCTTTCAGCTGCGGCACAGCATCGCCAGTGTAAATCTGGTTAGAGTGGCCACCCCAATAGCGCGGAATGATGAAATTGTACATTTCACCCGGATGCAGAGACCATTGCGTTGCATAATCAAAATCAAGTCCGGTTGATCCTTCCTCGCCCGTGCCGCCGCGGATCGAATATTTGGAATATTCGCGCACCTGCAGAGAGTTGAACGCGGACATGGCAATGCCGAGGAGGAGACCGATGAGAACCAAGGCCGAAGCAAATACTGCGCGGCCGGCTTGTTTGTCACGGATCATCTGCACGATCTTGACAACGCCGAAAAAGGCCAGCGCCAAGCCCAGGTAAAAGACGATCTGGTAGTGACCGGCGCGGACAGCGATGCCAAAGGCGATGGCGAAAAGCGAAAAGTTGAGCAGGTTGGCCTTTTGCAAGAGTCGCAGGAATAGATAGAGCACGATGGGGATGCACATGATGGTTTGTACTTTGCCGTTGTGGCCGGCCTCGATCTTGCCGATGAGGTCCGGCCACCAGATGAACGCCAGCGCGGCGAACACGGCGGCGCCGATATGCAGCTTCCAGAAGAGCAGCAGCAGCAACATGCCGCAAGCGCCGAGCAGATAATAGATCGGCTGCCATTTGAGGATTTTCGTCAGGCCGTCGATGAACAGCCGAGCGGGCTGATCAAACGGCGGCCGCAGAGATATCAGATGCGCCGGCATGCCGGAGAAGACATTGTTCGCCCATAACGGCGTATAGTGCAGCTCCTTTTTGGCCTGCAGAATGGACTGTGCATTGCCCTTCCAGGCGATGATGTCGGTGCTGGGCGGCACCTTGTTCTCAAAGACAATCGGCGCGAAATAGATCAAGACCAGCAGGAAAATCGACCCTGCCGCGATGAAGAATTGCATGGCCGGCGAGAGCTTTCGCGAGGCCGGTTTTGCCCGCGTTACTTTGTACGTCTTTTTCTTTTTAGCCATTGGTGCGCCTTCATTTATAGTATTTTTTTACAAATCCGCTGAACTCGCTCTGTCGCAACAGCACGCGGCGCAAAAACGCGAGCGAAAATCCCAATCCATAGCCGGCAATCTGCAGCGGCATGACGAGCGGCACCAGCAACCCGACCGTCACATTCTTCCATTTCATCGCCGCATCGATGGCTGACAGCAGGAGAGCGAGCAGGCCGATGAGGGCGATATATTTCCACACGACAAAGACTGCAGGAAAGATGAGCGCGCCCAGCGTGCACAGGATGACAAACCAGAATGCGAGCGCCGGGACAAAATGCAGCGGCTCCAGCATGGACGAGTCTATTTTATAGAGATTGATTCTCGCAACGCCCCAGTTGAACACCTGGCGAAAGAAGGTGCGCAGCGATGTCCGCCTTTTATGATAGACGACCGCATCGTGGATGTACACCACCTTTTCGCCGCTCTTGCGGATGCGATTGCTGAACTCGATATCCTGGCCGTGGCGCAGCGCACCGAATCCGCCGATCTTTTCGTATAATTCGCGATGCACCCCCATGTTGAAGCTGCGGGGATAAAACTTGGCCAGCCGTTTCTTCTTGCCGCCGCGCATGCCGCCGGTGGTTAGAAACGAGGTCATCGAATAGTTGATCGCCAGCAACAGCGGCGCGAAATCCGCCCGAGCGTCGTCGCGGCCGCCGAAGGCGCGAATGGTCGGATCTCTATCAAAGGTGCTTTTTATGATGCTCAGCCAGTTGGGCGGCGCCGTACAGTCGGAATCGATAAAGACGAACAGATCTCCTTTGGCCGAGCTCATGCCGAGGTTGCGCGCAGCGCCCGGCCCCTGGCGATCCTGGCGAACAAAATTGATGTTGAGCCTGGCCTTTTTGCTGAAATCGTATATCCAGTCGTCCGTCCCATCCGACGAGCCATCATCGACAATGATGATCTCGAAATGATCAGAGCTCAATTCCTGCCTTTCGAGCGAGGCGAGTAAGGCTTGTATTTCTTCTTTTCGATTATAAGAGGGCACAATGACGGAGAGAAAATTGTCTGATCTGTTCGCCACTAGTCCCACCCGACAGTCTTTTTCACCAGATAATTGTCGACCTCGGAACGGGATTCGCTGATCATTTCACCCAGTAGACCGATGGAAAAAAACTGAATGCCGACGATGACCATCAGCAGCCCCAGAAAGAGCAGGGGGCGGCGGCTGAGATGCGCATCATAGAGTAATTTTTGCGCGGCCAGAATGGCCAGGATGACGAGCCCGGCAAAAGTCGACAGCAAACCCCACGAGCCGAACAGGTGCAGTGGTCGTTTTTTGTAGCGGCTCAGGAATGAGATAGTGAGCAGGTCAAAGGCGCCGCGGGTAAATCTGGCGACGCCGTATTTCGAGCGGCCGTATTTGCGGGCGCGGTGGGAGACCGGAATTTCCGTCACCCTGTAGCCATTGCGAAAAGCGATGACCGGCAGGTAGCGATGCAGCTCGCCGTAAATCGACATGGTTTTGACCACTTGACTGCGGTAGGCTTTCAAGCCGCAATTGAAATCGTGCAGCCGAATGCCGCTGAACAGCGAGGTGAAATAGTTGTAAACTTTGGATGTCTGCGTTTTGATGAACGGATCGTGGCGGACTTTTTTCCAGCCCGAGACGAGATCGTAACCTTCATTCAACTTGTCGAGGAGATGCGGGATTTCTTTCGGATCGTCCTGCAGATCGGCATCCATGGTGATGACAACGTCACCTGTCGCCATCTTGAAACCCGCAGCCAGTCCGGCCGCCTTGCCATAATTTTTGCGGAACTGGATGAGTTTGGCGCGCGGATCCTTGGCGTTGAGCGAATGCACGATGTTCGACGACCGATCGGTCGATCCGTCGTCGACGAATATGACCTCGAATGAAAGCTCTAACTCCTGCATGACCGTTTTGATCTGGGCAAAGAGCTCGAAAAGCGAGTCCTGCTCGTTGAACAGCGGAACGACAATTGATATATCGATGGGGTCAGACGCCATAATCAGAGCTCGATTTTAAAAATATCAGCCGGCAGTTTGATGTGGAAATTTCCAGCTGCAACGGGCTGGTTGACATGCAGCAGGTCGTAAAAAATGGTCAATGATTCCATCTGTCGGGGGCGAGTGAACCGCATCATCTGCGGTATTCGAACGCCCTTTATGGTGGTAAATCTTTTGTATTCCTCGATGCGCAGGACGTGGCCGTCCAGGTCTTTCATTTCCAGCCGCGCGATCAAGCCGGCATTGGTATCGATCGTATAGTCATAAAAAATGGCGTCGGCGAGTCCGATGATGTGGAGCCCGTCCTCTTTCATCTTAATTTTTGCAGCGCTCATCTCACTGAGGGTGGCCAATCCCGACAGACAGTGGATCATCTGCTGGAAGGTCAGATCAAAGCCAAGAAACGATTTCAGCCGCAGCGTATCGCTCGCGTCGCCCACATAGGCGAGATTCTCCATGGGAGAATAGATGAGATATCTCTCTGTATTGGCAAAGAGGACGCCGACATCCAGTCCCAGCACGGCCTCGATGCGAACGTAGATGGAATCCGGATTTTTAATATTCACCACAGCATTGCCGGAGAAGGATTGCTGCGGTGACTGGACGACCAGCTTACCGCGTCCCTGGAGCGTGGCAAATTTCTGCACATTTTTCTCGAGGATCTCCTGCACCACCTGCAGGCGCGTCTCACCCGTTTCGATCGCGGGTTGCGGCGCCGTAGAGCAACCACTCATGAGGATCAAGGCAAAAGGCAACAGGATAACAATCGCAAAGAAACCATAATTTGGGGTTGCGCTCTGATTACAAGACATTAGTTTGACTGATCCAGTTTCTCCAGTAATTTCACGCGTCTGTCATCGAGTTCATAGGCTTTGCGCCAAAGCTCCTCAGCCAGCGCCTGCATGCCCAGCTTTTCATATACGTCGCCGAGATGCTCCGCAACCTCGGCGTTTTCTGGGCGTCTTTCGAGCGCTTTTTCAATGTACTGCCGGGCTGTCTGATAGTCGCCCATCTGGTAATGGATCCAGCCCAGCGTATCGAGGTAGGGAGCGTTCTCCGGCTCGGCCTCAACGGCCTTTTTTGACATCTGCAGCGCAGCCTCCAGCTCTTTCGCCTGCACCGATAGATGATAGGCATAGTTGTTCAGAATGATCGCACTCTCGGGATTGGCTTGCAGCAGCTGTTGGTATAATTTTTCCGCGCGATCATACTGCTTGAGCTCATCGTAGGCGCCGGCGAGGGAGAGCGCCACCTGATCATTTTTGGGATCATTTTCCAACGCCGTGAGCAAATAAGATACAGCCTTGGCGAACTTGTTCTGACGACTGGAGAGGGTGCCGGCATAGTAGTGGATTTCCGATTCCTTGGGGAATTTTTCCGCGGCGCGCTCAAAGTTATCCAGGGCGACATCGAGGCTGTCCATTTGCATATAGGTCAGGCCGCGCAGCACCCAGAGATGGGGTAGGTCAGAGCGCCTGTCGAGAGCAGCATTAAAGTAGCCGATGGCGGTCGCATAATCGTCGGAGATGAAATAGAATCGCCCCAGGGTGGTGGGAACTCGCCAGTCATCGCCGTGCGTCTCCATCAGCGGTTTGATCATGTTGATCGCCTGCAGGGTGTCACCCTTGTCGATGAGCAGATGCGCAATTTCGATGCGCGCACCAACATAGGTCGTGTCGTTGTCCTTCAGCGGTTCGAACAATTCAATGGCATCGTCCCACCGACCTTGCTCGGCATATATTTCACTCAATGTCCGTCGCGCGCGATAAAACGATGCCTTTTTCTCGATCGCCTGTCGCAGGGTTTCGATCGCCGCGACCGTGTCCTTTTGCGCCATGTTCAGGGCGCCGAGGGTCAGATAAGCGCGCTCGCTCAACGGATGATCTTGCACCGCCTTGCTGTAGGTGGCCATGGATTTGGCATGTTCATCGTTCAGAAAGTAATATTGGCCCAGCTGCAATTTGTCGGACAGATTGGTGCTGTCCTGTGCGACCAGCTGTTCGTACATCGCGATCGCCGCCGGCCAATTTTTCTCCTTATCGTATATTTTCTTCAGCTCTGCTTTGACGTCATCAAAAGCGGAATTGTGAGCCAGCGCCTTCTTGTACCACTCGATGGCCTGTTCATCGTCCTGTTTTGCTTTGCTCGTTGTGGCGAGGGCGAGATAGACCGCTTCGACATCGGGATCACGGCTGTAAATATCCTGATAGACCTGCTCTGCCTCGGCGTGCGCGCCACTGCGCAGAAAGAGATTGCCGACGCCGATCAGATAGTCCGGATCGTCCAAACCGGATTTGACCATCTGTCGATAAGTTTTGAGTGCGTCTTTGGGATTGAGCGAGAGAATTTGCAGGGAAGTCAAATAAAAAAGTGCCTCGATATCGTTGGGCACAATTTTGACGATATCTTCAAAGACAGCCATCGCCTGCACGTGCTGTTTATTGGCCTCATAGGCGGCGGCGAGAATGTGCAGCGCGTCCAGGTTCTCCGGATCGAGTCGCAGCGCCTTTTTCGCCAGGCTGATGCTCAGGTCCGGCTTTTCCAGCAGGTAATAGTTCTCCGCCATGGTGATATAAATGCCCGGCGACGTGGAATCCAGCTCAGCTGCCTGGTGATAATGCAGCAACGCCCCATTCGGATTTTCCAGCAGTTCCATGATCGCGCCGTCGATCATGTGGTTCATGGCGGCCCTGTTATAGTCGAGCTCGTATCTCACCCCGGCCATCTTTCGACTGCTGCTGCAGGCGCTCAACACGATCCAGGACAGCAAGGCCAGGCATATCATCAATGATTTTTTCACCGTTTCTCTATTCTGCAAATGGAAAAAAATATATCACTATTTCGCTTCTTTCACAAGCAAAAACTGTGCTGCTGTGTAAAAGGTCAGTTACAGGCGGCAAAAGGCTCAAGAACCTGATAAAAAAGCGCTTACACCTCTATAAGATCGCCCAGAATATTCAT
>RQOI01000299.1 GCA_003854995.1 Candidatus Zhuqueibacterota bacterium | reverse complement strand
GTAGCGGATGACGACATTGTCCGCATCAATCGACACCATCTGATCGGCGATGCAGATGCCATCGCCGGGCGCTGTCTGACCGGCGATGGTGAGATTTCCGTAATTGATGGACAGCCGAGAGCGCAGGTGAATGGTGCCGGAGACGCGAAAGACGATCGTCCGCGACCCGCTGGTCTGCAGCGCCGCGCGCAGGCTGCCGGCGCCGCTATCGTTCAGATTCGTCACCTCGACGACGCGACCGCCCCGGCCACCGGTGGTGAAGCGACCAAAGCCTTCTGCACCGGGAAAAGCGGGCTGAGCGTCCGCGAGATGACTGAACAGCAAAAGCATAAAGCTCGCGCCATAGCATATCTTGAAAAACAGGGCTCTGTTTCTTTTAAACGAGCGAGAGAAATTTTTCATAGTCTATACTCGGCTAATTCATCGGACGCAACCGCAACATGATCACATCGTGCCCCGGTAATTGAGCGGAAAATGGCTTGTCCGTTGTGCCGACCGCTTTTTTCGCCCACAGATCGCGAATGCTATAATTTTCATCCGCAAATGTCACTTTTCGATCGGCCACATCATCGACCACCTGATGATCGGCCCAGACAAAGTTGATGGCCTTTGCCACCACATCGCGATTCAGAAAGCAGACCGCCCAATCGCCATGCGCCAGGGGCTTGAACCAGACATCGACGCTGTCCTGCGACGAATGGTTCAGCGCCTGGATGCCGAGCGAATCCTGGTCCACGGCAATGGCCTCCCGATTGGTCAGAATATCGACGGTCTCTTGCGTCATGTCGCTCAGGTCATTGCCCGCCATGAGCGGCGCCGCCAGCATGCACCACATGGAGAAATGGGCGCGATCTTGATTGACGGACATGCCGTTGCCCACCTCCATCATGTCCGGATCGTTCCAGTGATCCGGGCCGGCATACTGGCGGATGTTCTGGCGCATATCGATGATCTGCAGTACGCCCCAGGATGACCAGCCGTCGTGTTTGATCTCACCATCAAAGACGACGCCAATATCGCCGCTGATACGCCAGAGGTGGCCGATATTTCGTCCCCACAGCCAGGGCTGATTGTTGCCCCATTCGCACAGACTGAAGACGATCGGCCGTCCGGCCGCATAGAGGGCGTCCCGCATGGTGAGATAGGCGCCGCGGGCGTTCAGGTGCTCGGTGTTGCACCAGTCGTACTTGAGATAATCAACGCCCCATCTGGCGTATTGTCGGGCATCCTGGAATTCATAGCCTCTGCTGCCCGGTCGACCGGCGCAGGTCTTCCAGCCGGCATCTGAGTAGATGCCGAACTTGAGGCCTTTGGCGTGAATATAATCGGCGAGCGCCCGCATGCCTGAAGGAAAGCGCTCCGGATCGGCCTGGATGAAGCCGAGGCTGTCGCGTTCACCATGCCAGCAGTCGTCGATGACCACGTACTGATAGCCGGCATCGAGCAGGCCACTCGCGACCATGGCGTCTGCGGTGTCTTTGATCAACTCTTCATTGACGTCACAACCGAATTTATTCCAGCTGTTCCACCCCATCGGCGGCGTCAGCGCCAGACCGGTGAATTTTTGTGCCAAGAGGGGCAGTGCACAGAAAACTGTCAATGCTATTATTTGTAACTTCATATGTTACCTCGATGACTCTTGCCTGGCACCTTCCAGGTGCCGGGCAAGTGACTCTTCCGCAACTTTACTTGCCTGGCACCTTCCAGGTGCCGGGCAAGTGACTC
>RQOI01000025.1 GCA_003854995.1 Candidatus Zhuqueibacterota bacterium | reverse complement strand
ATTCGAGCGCGCGCCATTGGCAGGGATATCATGGCCGGTTTGAAGCAGCTCGTCGGCGGCGAAATTGAGGAATATACCAAATTGATGGCCGAGTCGCGCGAACAGGCGCTCGATCGCATGATAGCCGAGGCTGAGGCCATCGGCGCCAACGCGGTCGTCGATGTGCGTTTCAGCACGAGCGAGGTGATGCACGCTGCAGCGGAGATCCTGGCCTATGGCACAGCGGTCATCATCGAGTAGAATGAGGACTAAAATCAAAGGCGGTCACATGTCGCAACTCCATTCTTACCGCGCGCCCTGGGGGAGATCCTTGAAACTGATGACGCTCTTTGGATCAGTCATCCTCATCGGCATTCCTCTTTTCAGCCTGAGCGCGCCGCCGGATGAGAAAACAGCGCGGCTCATCATGCTCGGCATCCCCCTGACGATCTTGATCGGCGTTCTGCTCTTCATTATCCGGAGCTATGAGCTGGAAAACGGCGCGCTGAAGATACGACGACTGTTGTGGCGAACCGTCATTGATTTGGGCGCTCTGCAGGATATAGAGATCAAGCCCAACGCCATGGCCGGCTCCATCAGAACATTTGGCAATGGCGGCTTTTTTTCTTTCAGCGGTTTGTTCAAAAACAAAGAGCTGGGCTCCTATCGCGCCTTTGTGACCGATCCGCGTCAGTGCATTGTCTTGCGCTTTCCCAATCGAGTCATCGTCGTGTCGCCGGACCGACAGAATGAATTTGTCGCTATTGTGAAAGATGCGGTATTCAAAACGAGGAGCTAAAAATCGTGCAGGAAAAATTAAACTATCAATGCCCCAAATGTGGCAACAGAGAATATGAAATTGGCCAGATGCGCGCCACCGGGGGAACATTCAGCAAACTGTTTGATGTGCAGAACAAGCACTTTACCCACGTCACGTGCTCGCGCTGCAAGTACACTGAATTTTATCAGACGAAAAGCACTACGCTGGGGAATATTTTTGATTTCTTTACAAACTGAAATGATCCAAACGTGAGAGGTGAAACGTCAAACGTGAAACGTATTATCATCGTTTCACGTTTGACGTTTCACGTCCCAAACTCGGTCGCACCCAAGTCGCTGAACACCAATGACGCAAATCCTTTTCATTCATACCGCAACGCCTCCACAGGATCGACATGGGCTGCCTTGCGCGCCGGGAAAAATCCGGCGAGCAGGCCTATCAGAGTGAGTATGGCGATGGAGATGACGACGATCTTGGGCGACAGCAGCGGACGAGCGAGGTATTCGGTCGCGCCCTCAGTGATCGGAATCATCCATATTAATTTGATCAGACCGATGGAGATCGACAGTCCCAACAAGCCGCCGAGGAACGCGATCAACAGGGACTCGAAGATGAACTGAAAAATGATCGCGCTCTTTTTGGCGCCGACCGCGCGTTTTATGCCGATTTCACGCGTCCGTTCCTTGGCGACCACATACATGATGTTCGCCACGCCGATGCCGGCAATGATCAATGTCATCGAGCCGATAATGGCTAGAAATATATTGACGCCACGAAAAATCTTGCCCGTCTCTTGCTCCTGCTCGATAAAGTTCCACATCGGCGTCGCGCGCTCGTCTGCGGGATCAAACTGATATTTTTTTCCCAGCACGCGGCGAATTTCCTTCTCAACCAGCATGCCATCCGCAGCCCTGGCCGGCTTGACGATCAGTTCGTCCAGATACTTGTCGCCATAGATGGTCTGAAACGTCGTGAAAGGGATGATGGCGCGATAGTCATCCGGTCCGTTGTTCATCGATGTCTGCATCTTTTTGGGCATGACGCCGACGATGCGAAAGGGGGTGCCATCGAGCTCGACGATTTTACCGACATGATCGCCCTCACCGAACAGCTCTTTGGTGATTTCGCCGCCGAGAAAGACGACCCGTTTTCTCTCGCGCAGGTCTGAGCTGTTCAGAAAGCGACCGCCGGCGGCCGGATAGGTTCGCCGGAGAAACTCAAACTCCGGATAGACGCCCTCCATGAACGTTGATTGTATTTTCTCGCCATTCCGCAGACGAACGCCGCGGCCAAGTCCGGGGACCGCCACGGCAACCTGCGAAATGTTGTCCTCGATGAATCGACAATCTTCCTCTCGCAAGAGGACGCGCCGTCCGATCGGCAGGCCCTCATAGGCCAATGTCGTCTGGCCGCTGTACACCCGAACGATGCGATCGCCGGCGTTGAGCAATCCCTCTCGCATGCGAAAGGAGAGGCCCTCGCCGAAGGCGATGAGCAGCACCACGGCGATGATGCCCCAGGTGATCGCGATCGTCGTCAGAAAAGCGCGCGTCCGATGCGCTTTGATGTCTTGCAGAAATTCCTGCAGCAACAGAATGATTTGCATGCGTCCACTCTGGCAGTTGAATTGAGGTGTTGTTCTAATATCTCAGGCAATCGACGACATCGAGGCGCGACGCCCGACGAGCCGGGAAATAGCCGGCCAGAAAGCCGATGGTGCTCAGCACCAGGGCGGTCACAATCGCCACCTGCAGATTGAGCTCGGGCACGCCGATATATTCCTGCGTCGGGAAGGAAGCGACGACGGCGATGATGATCACGGCCAGCAGGAGGCCAAAGAGCGCGCTAAAGCCGATGATGATGAACGACTCGGCGACAAAGCCGCGCAGGATCACACGCCGCTTTGCGCCGACGGCGCGCCGGATGCCGATCTCGCTGGTGCGCTCCTGAACCACCACGTACATGATGTTGGCCAGGCCAATGCCACCGACCACCAGCGTGATGATGCCGATGAGGCCCATGAAGCCGTTGAACCCGATGTTGAAATAAAAGATGAATTCGTCGAATTCAGTGGTGTCCCAGATGTTGAGGGTCTCTTTGTCTTTCGGATCAAAAATGAACTTTTTCGCCAACGCCGCATAGACCTGCGTCTGCACCCTTTCGGACAGGCGCGGATCATTGATCTGGTAGACCAGATTATCGACATAGTGAGCGCCAAAAATCGATTTGAAAGTGGTCATCGGTATGAAGGCGCGATCCCGGTCGCGCTGGTTGTAAGAAGAGTCCTGAATCTTTTCTTTCATGACGCCGACCACCAGGAATGGTATGTCGCCGACATAGACATAGCGACCTATCGCATCGGCGTTCGCGCCGAACAAAAAATCGCGCAGCCGATTGCCTATGAAAACAACGCGCCGTCTTTTTTCGATATCCAAGTCATTCAACCAGCGGCCGCCCTGCTCTGGCCAGATGTTGCGCATCACACCATATTCCGGGATGATGCCGGTGATGTTTGGCTTGTTGACCTTGTCACCAAGGCGAATGGCCGTACCCCAGCGGCTGAACTCGGGGCTGATGCGTTCGATGTCCCTGACCTCGGTTCGCAGATACTCAATATCCGCATCGGTCAGGCGAATCCGGCGATCGCGGCCATATCCGGCGAACGGAATGCTGGTCGCATTCGGCCAGACGATCGCAATGCCCTCGCCGATGCCGTGCATACTCTTGCTGAGCATCTTGCGGACGCCCACGCCAAAAGAGAGCAGCAAAATGACCGTCATGGTTCCCCAGACAATGCCGAACATGGTCATCAGCGTGCGCGATTTGTATTGCCGCATATAGGAGAGGACATCGAGAAAGGTGTCGCGGAGATATCTCATAGAAATAGATCAGATTTTCAATTTTTCTTGTCTAGCGCCGCCATCAACCGCAATTCATCATTCATCATTCATTATTCTTCCTTCCATCATTCATATCTCAGCGCCTCCACCGGATCGACGTTGGCTGCTTTCCGCGCCGGAAACAAGCCGGCGAGCAGGCCAATCAACGTCAAAATCGTGATCGAAGTGATGATGACGATATTCGACAAGAGCGGTCGACCCAAGAATTGCATGGCGCCGTCTCCGGAAATGGGTATCATCCACAATAGCTTGACGATGGCGAGCGAGACCAACAATCCAGCTCCGCCACCGATAAAGGCAATTAACAGCGATTCAAAGATGAATTGAAATATGATGTGTCGTCGTTTGGCGCCAACAGCTCGCTTGATGCCGATCTCGTGCGTTCGTTCTTTGGCAACGACATACATGATATTGGCGACGCCGATGCCGGCGATCACCAGGGTCATACCACCGATGACGCCGAGGAAGATATTCAATCCAAGAAATATTTTTCGGGTGATTTTCTCAGCCTCCACCATATCCCAAATTTGCACCGCTCGTTCATCCGTTTCATCAAATTGATATTTTCGTCCCAGTATCTCCCGAATCTGCTTGACAACCCGTTGATTATCATTCGGATTCCGCGTGTGCACTAATATTTCACCCACGTAATGATAACCGTATAATGCCTGAAAGGTGGTGAAGGGGATGATAGCGCGACGATCATCCGGGCCATTATTCATTGCTGTTTGCAGTTTTTTTGGCATCGTACCGATGATGGTGAACGGCAAACCATCGAGCGTAACCGTCTCCCCGACGGGATTTTCATAGCCGCACAGCTCTTTGGCGATCTCGCCGCCTAAAAAGACGACGCGTCGGCGTTCCAGCAGATCCGTCTCATTGATGAAGCGGCCGCCGGCCGCCGTAAAGGTCCGTCGCAGGGTCTCGAATTGCGGGAACACACCTTCCATATGCGTCCAGGCCGCGTTGTTGCCTTGGCGCAAATGCACACCGCGGCCAAAGCCGGGATGAATGAGATCGATGTCGGGGATGGTTTTACCCAGCAACCAGGCATCGTCTTCGGCAAGGCGAATTCGCCGTCCCGTTGGCAAGCCCTTGAATTCTTTTGAGGTTTGGCCGCTGTAGAGACGAATGACCTTGTCGCCAGCGTTCAAAAAGCTCTCCTGCATGCGAAACCCGAGTCCAGTGCCAAAAGCCATGAGCAGAATGATGGCGAGCGTACCCCAGGTGATGGCGACAATGGTCAAAAAAGCGCGCATCTTTTGTTTTCGAATGTCAGCCAAAAATTCTTTTAGCAAAAGAAAAATTTGCATTGTTTATTTTCCTCATCAAGAGCACCAAAACAAAGGCACAAAATCACAAAGGGACACCAAGTTTTTTCTTTGTGCTTCTTGGTATTTTCGTGACTTTGTGTTGGGAATTGTCGCTCAATATCTCAGGCATTCAACGACTATCAACTTTGATGCTCGACGCGCCGGGAAAAAACCGGCCAAAAATCCGACGATTGACAGAATGGCAATGGAGGCGATCGCCACCGGCCAGGAGAGCTCGGGGTGCCCGACATAGTCTTCAATCGGCAGCATGGAGATGAGCCGGATGAGGACGAGCGCAAAGAGAAATCCAATGATCGCGCCGATGCCGATGATCATAAAGGCTTCGATCAGAAACTGGAACATGATGAAACGACGTTTGGCGCCGACCGAGCGCTTGATGCCGATCTCGCGCGTCCGTTCCTGCACCACGACGTACATGATATTTGCCAGCCCAATGCCGCCGACCACCAGAGTGATGGCGCCAATGACGCCGAGAAACATCTGAAAGCCGAGCGAAAAATAGTAAATGAATTTATCCGATTCAGTGGTATCCCAGATGCCCAGCGCATTGCGGTCGCTTGGATCGAATTTGAATCGTTTGGCGAAAGCGTTATAGATTTTATCTTCAACGATCTCGTTGCGCGTCGGATCCTCCACCTGATAGACGATATTGCTCAAATAGCGCCAGCCGTAGAGCGACTGAAAAGTGCTCATGGGAATGAACACGCGATCCTGATCGCGATACGAATAACTGGATGGCTGCGTCTTTTCTTTCAGGATGCCAATGACGCGAAAAGGCGTCTCGCCGATATAGATATATTCACCGATGGCATCATAGCCTTCGCCAAAGAGCAGATCGCGTATTTTATAGCCGAGAAAAACCACGCGTCGCTTGTGCGCCACATCCTGATCGTTCAGCCATCGTCCGCCGGCCTGGGCAATGCAGTTGCGCATCGGCCCGTACTCCGGTATGACGCCGGTCACTGGCGGCTTGGCAATTTTCTCGCCCACGCGCGTCGGCCGCTCGTAGTAGATGAACTCGCCGCTGATCGCCGAGAATTCGCCCACCTCTCGGCGCAAGAGCTCCACATCATCGGGCCGAAATCGCAGACCGCGACCGCGGTTATAGCCTTGCCACGCCTTGGTGGTTGTGCCCGGCCACAGGATCGCAATGCCGTCGCCCATGCCATGCATGTTCTTCTTCATCGACGTGCCGACGCCGCTGCCGAACGACAGCAGCAGGATCACAGTCATCGTGCCCCAGATCAGGCCGAACATGGTCATGAAGGTGCGCGATTTGTTTTCGCGCAAATAGTGCAGAACCTGGCCCATTGTGTCGAAAAGATGTCGCATCGTTTCGCCCTAGAT
>RQOI01000024.1 GCA_003854995.1 Candidatus Zhuqueibacterota bacterium | reverse complement strand
GGCAAAAATTGTCCTGAATCCCGGCTTTCCGGAAAAGCTCTATCTCATCGGCCTGAATCAAAACTCTCTCGTCAGCGATGACGCCGGCGCCAGCTGGCGCGATTTTGGTCCGGTGACGACCTTTCCCGGCCTGAGTCGCGAAACCGGCTGGCGGCGCTGGATCGACGGCGATCTCTCCGGTCTGGCGCCAAACAGTCAAGATGTGGATGAGGCGGTGGCTTTTTCCCGCTCCACCCTCTTCAAGACGACGACCGGCGGCGGCGCCTTTGCCGAAAGCGCCACCGGCTACACCGGCAACGCCTGGAGCTGGTGGAACGGCGCCGCGGTGTTCGATCGGCTCGATCGGCGGCGCCTGGCGTTTTTCAATAACGATGTCGGCATGCGCATCAGCCACAGCGGCGGCGACTATTTTGAAGCCAACACCAATCCCAACGCCTGGGCCTGGTATCAGGCGGGCCTGATCGGTTGGCTCGGGACCTATTCCGGCGATTTTCAGCCGCTGGCGGGCTCAAAAGTCATCGTCGCGTCAGTGGGCGACTATTTCGAGACCCAGCTCATGCGCACGACCAATTATGGAAAGAGCTGGACACTCGTCACCCAGGGCGCGGATCAGCAGGACATGAACCTGTTCATCTCCTTTCACCCGCAAGATCCGAATGTCGTTTACGCCGGGAACAAATTATCGACGGATGGCGGCAAGACATTCACCCCCATTCAGTTCCCCACGCCGCACACAGCCGCGACGCTGGTCGGCATGTGTCGTGATTTTCCCAATGTCGTTTTTGCCATGGATAGCGATCGGCGTACTCTCTTACGATCACAGGATCGCGGCATCACCTGGGATGTCTATGCCCGTCCCGGCTGGCGGTTCATCCGACTCGACAATCTGCCGACCTTTGCCGCCGATCCGTTCGATCCTGACAAGATTTATACGCTCGATGCCCGTTACGATTTGGCCGTCTTTGACGGTAGCGACTGGGAGAGCCTGCATGTCTTCGATCTCGCCGGCGGCCATCCATCCGCCAATTTCGTCCGCACCGTGACGGCCGACCCGAACGTGCCCGGCATCCTCTACGCCGGCATGTTCGAAAACGGCATCTCCTGCATCTTCCGCAGTCGGGATGGCGGAGCGTCGTGGCGGGACATCACCGAGAATCTGCCGCGCAACGGCATGAGCGCCATGGCGGTCAATCCGCACACCGGCGAGTTGTACAAAGGCAGCTGCATCGGCACCTGGATCTATCCCGCGCCCTATGAGATGAATGTCGCGGAAAAAACAGCGCCCGCTGACTATCAGCTGGGACAAAATTATCCCAATCCGTTCAATCCGAACACCGTGATCCCCTTTCAGGTGCAAAAAACCGAACGGGTCATCATCGTTTTATATAATGCAACGGGAGAAAAGATCGCCACCCTCATCGATGCGGTCCTGCCGTCGGGACAGCATCAGGCCGGTTGGGACGGCCGGGATGATGCGGGAGAACACGTCAGCAGCGGCGTCTATTTTATTCACATGACGACGCCGAGCCGTTCATTCATCAGGAAAGCATTGTTGCTGCGATGAAACAATCTTTTCCGCCACAGTCGGTATGATGCTGATCTGCTCAGTGCCGCCAAAATGCGGGATCGCCCGCACTGAACAGTCGAGCGATCCCGGCAGAGGTGCTTTCACTTGAGCAACACACATTTGACAGTTTTGACATCCTCACCCGTTTTCATTCGGATAAAATAGATGTTCGATGGTTTTGCCTCGGCATTCCAGGTGATGGAATGATATCCGGCGGTCTGTTCTCCTTTAAATAGCGTCTCAATGCATCTACCGTTCATATCTACGATATCGATCTCAACAAGGCTCAGACGAGGCACGCCATATCGAATTGTCGTCGTCGGATTGAACGGATTGGGATAATTTTGATGGAGGACATAATCTTTTGGAATGGCGTCGCTATATTGATCGACGTCAGCATGAATGAACTCCTGCTCAACCGAACTGTGCGCTCCGCTGAGGCCATAGACCGTGAG
>RQOI01000298.1 GCA_003854995.1 Candidatus Zhuqueibacterota bacterium | reverse complement strand
CCCAGGCTCAGGGTTGTGTCGCAGGCGACGAGATCGTCCGACGCATCACCCATATCGGGGTCATCCCAGAGGCCGACGTAGCAGGAATCCAGGGTGATGCCGCCTTTGTTGATGAGCTCGAACTGGATGAACATGATGTTGCCGAGAGGATCGGTTTTATTGAAGCCGAATACGGTGCAGTGGATCTCGACGCCCATCGGTTTTGTCGACCAGACGTTGGCGTGCTGTTCCGCATTGCCATCGTTCATCACCCAGAACATGGTCTGATCACCGATGAGTTTCGGTGTGCCATCGTCATTCACTGGCGCGCCCTGGGCGACCGGCCAGCTGTCCCAGTCGCCGCTGCCGTCGCTGTTGATGATGTAGATGCGGTTTGCCGTATCGTCCGGATTACCGCCGTAAGGCCCCGGCACATATTCGGATGCATACTCCGCCACAGCAGAACGGATATCGCCATCCGGCGATTTGCCGGCCAGCCAAAAGCCCGAGGCATAGTCGATCGTCTTGCCGCTGCCTTTTGGCCATTCCATACCCGATTGGCCTGTTTTGCGATGGGAGACGATCAGACCGTCGTTGGCGAGCCAGTCAGCGATCGTATTGCCGTCAAACTGCGCATGCTGAAATTCAGCTGCTTTCCTGAGAAAATCAACGTCCGCACCGACCCGCTTGTCGGCCAAGCCGACATTGGTGCTCGTGAGCAGCAAGGCGAGCATGAAGATCAGCGCCATGATGAATATCTTGTTTGTATTTTTCATAATCTATTCTCCTAAAGTGTCACCGGGAAATCAAATTGCTGACGTTAAATCTCGAAGCGCAAGCCAAGACGAATCTGGCGCGGTGTTTCCCAGTTCAGCGGGCTGTTGATGAAAGAACGGTACATCGTTTCGGCGCGTTCGCCATTATTATCCTGGATCCACTTTTGGCCATCAATTGTCGACAGCCAACCGTTTTCATCCGGACGTCCTGTGGCTTCATAGATGCCCACATTGAAGCCGCTTGCTGTTTCCCGCGTATTCTTGCGGTTGAATGGATTCTCGCTGCCGAGAAGGTTGATGACCCAGAGATAGATATTCAAACCTTGTCCGGCGATGGTGAACGATTTATCCCAGCGGAGATCCATCGATGTCGTCCAATTCGTGTAAGACGAATTCGTTCCAGCAATCGGGAAGGCCGTCGAAAAACGGGCGGCAAAAATAGTATCGCCAATTCTTTTCGGTGTATAGGGGAAGCCGGAACCAGCGGTTGCCAGCAGGTTGAAGCCCATGTTACGGAAGACAACATTGGCTTCCGGACCAATGCGATAGTCAAGATTAAGCGACAATGTGTGTCGTTGATCATAGTCCAGTGGCGCGACAAAAGTGGGATAATACTCGT
>RQOI01000297.1 GCA_003854995.1 Candidatus Zhuqueibacterota bacterium | reverse complement strand
TTGAACCACGACATCGAGCGCCGTCGTCGGCTCGTCGCTGACGATGATGCGCGGCTTGAGCAGCGTCGCCAGGGCAATTGTCACCCGCTGGCGCATACCGCCGGACAACTGGTGCGGATAGGCATCCAGGATGCTGGGCGGCAGGCCCAGTTCGGTGAGGTGTTCGCGGGCAATATAAAAGGCTTCGTCCCGCGTGCCACGCCCGACGTGGCTAACGATGAAATCTTGATAAGTCTCTTTTACCCTGGTTACCGGATTGAGCACACTCATCGAGCCTTGCGGCACATACGAGATGTATTCCAGGCGCAGGCGGCGCTTGGCCTCGGCGTCGAGTGTCGTCACATCTATCGCCTGACCGTTGATGTAATAAAAGATATGGCCGTCGATCAGCCGCAAGGGCGGTTCAACTGCGGCCACCAGCGTTTTGAGCAGCGTCGTTTTGCCGCACCCACTTTCGCCAGCGATGCCATAGACTTCGTTTTCATAGATTTCAAGATCGACCTCGTTGACGGCCTGCACGACCTTTTGGGTGCCGAGGACGTCGAGCATGTAAAAGGCTTTTAGTTTTTCCGTTGCAAGTATGATTTCATTCATCTCGGCCTCATTATGTTCCGACACGTTGAATGCGGGTTCGCGGATCCAGATATTCGCTGATGCTGACCGAGAGCCAGTAGAGCGCAATAAACAAACAGAGCGACAAAACCACCGGGGTCAATATCCACCACCAGCGTCCTAACAGAATGGACTGGTAAAAGAGCGCCCAGTTCAGCATCGTACCCAGGGTGGGAATATTGAGGTTGACCAAACCGAGGATGGCCAGCGTCATCTCTAGCCCAATCGCCCAGGCAATGTTGTTAATCAAAGTCGAAAAGATCAACGGCATGGCAAAGGGTATGTATTCGTTCAAGACCAGTTTGATCGTTCCCGTACCTGAAAGGATGGCCGTCTTGGTAAAGTCTCGCTCACGCAAGCTCAAGATCACCGAGCGGATCAGGCGCGCGTCCCATGCCCAGCCGAAAAATGACAGCATCAATCCCAGAACCACCAGATTCATAAATTGCCGCA
>RQOI01000296.1 GCA_003854995.1 Candidatus Zhuqueibacterota bacterium | reverse complement strand
CAATTATAATCATAACAACATTCTCTGTCAATATTTAACGTAAATGAATTGACAAGGTGCCACTTTTTTTCCTATTTTATATGAATAGAGGGTGAAAAGTCGTGTATCATCTTTTGCTGAAAACGACTTTTTGCAGAGGCTATCAGGACCATGGAGCATATTTTGGAAAAAGCGGACAGTTTTATCGTTCGCGATCGGACGGTTAGAATGCGCTCTGTCACTAACGACGCTCATGCCATTGAGTTATGCCAGGCGGGCAATCGAATGGCATATGGTTTTCTGGTCGAGCGGTACAAGAAGCGGGCTTATTACTGCGCGCTTGGCATCGTTCGATCCCACGAAGCCGCTCTCGATCTGTCGCAGGATGCATTTGTGCGGGCTTTTCGAGCGATCAAGCGTTTTGATCCGACAAAAAAGTTCTTCACCTGGTACTATCAGATTCTCCACAACCTGTGTCTCAACTTTATTCGCGATCAGAAAAGGCATGCCAGATCTTTTTCCGAAGTGGATGAGATCAGCCATCTGCCGGATGAGAGGCAGGATGCGTCCGGCCTGGCCGAGCAAAATGAATTGAAAAAAGCGCTGTGGGAAGCGATGGACGATTTAAAGCCAAATGAGCGAGAAATAATTGTGCTCAAAGATTTCCAGGATATGAGCTATAAAGATATCGCCGATCTTCTGGAGATCCCCATCGGCACGGTTATGTCCCGACTCTTCAATGCGCGAAAAGCCTTGAAGGCAGAACTCGAGAGGACATATCTATGAGCGCCACAGCCAGAGAAAAATTTGAACGATTGATGATGGGAGCATTGGACGGCGAGCTGTCGCCGGAGGAACAGAAGGAATTCAATCGAATGCTCACCGCCGAAAAAGGTCTACAGGAAGAATTTTCGAAATATAAAAAGCTCAAACAGGTGACAAAAGAGATGAAACTTGCATCGCCGCCCGCCGAGGTGTGGGATAATTACTGGCTCGGCGTGTACAACAGGTTCGAACGCGGCATCGGCTGGCTGATCTTTTCAATCGGCATGGTCATCTTGATGACCTACGGCGGTTTCAAAGCCGTCACAGCCGTCATCAACGATCCCGGCTTGGCTTTTATTGTCAAAGTTGGT
>RQOI01000295.1 GCA_003854995.1 Candidatus Zhuqueibacterota bacterium | reverse complement strand
CGGATGCCTTTAAAAGCCGATACGGCCGCGAGCCATTTGGACAGTATGACGGCAGACTGGACAATAGCGGCGAAAAATTGGCGTTGGTCAGCGACGCCGGTGACACGCTGATCAACATACGTTACAATGACAAATATCCCTGGCCGCAATCCGCAGACGGCGGCGGTTATTCCATGGTGCCAACGAATGTCAATCCATTTCTGGAGCCGGCGGATGGCCGTCACTGGACAGCCTCCAGCGTTGTGCATGGCACGCCAGGCGGCGATGATCTCCTCGCCACCCGTATGGCGGATGAGGAGAAACGGCTGTCGCGGCCGGACCATTTTGAACTCTATCAGAACTATCCGAATCCGTTCAATCCATCGACAACCATCCGGTTTTCCCTGGCTGAAAATGCACTCGTCACCCTATCGATATACAACATCATTGGCCAGCGCGTCGCCACGCTGCTGCAGCATGACCTCACTACCGGGACGCATGCGATTCAGTGGCATGCTGCATCTTTCGCCGCCGGCGTCTATCTCTGCCGGCTTGAGACAGCAGGATTGACAGTGACAAAAAAAATGGTCCTGGTCAAATGAGGGTCATTGAATTGACAAAACTCTTTCCCCTGCTCTTTCAGGTCTGCCTTCTTGTCATCTCACCTCAAGTTATCTCTCAAGAGAGTGAGCAAGTCATCCTTGATTTCTCGCATAGGCGGGGTTTTTATAAAAATAATTTTAGCTTGACCATTACCACTTCAAGTGCTGGTTTAAGGATAAGATATACCAAAGACGGGACCGATCCGATCACCTCGGCGACGGCGCAGAGCGGCGTCGCGCCGGTGACGATCGCGATAGACCCGGCCAATACGGTTGATCGCGACCTGGCGCCAGGCTATTGCGTGCGCGCCGTCACCATGCAGGCGGACACGGCCGTGACCGCAGTGCAGACGCACACCTACCTGTTCGTCGATCGCATCGTCGAGCTGTCGCCGGACGGCGTCCGGCCTGGTCCTGGATGGCCGACGCAAAACAGCAGCGGCATCACCATCAACTATGGTCTGGACCGAACAGTGACGAATCATGCGCTTTACCGGAACAAGATCATCGATGCCTTTCTCGACATCCCGAACATCAGCATGGTTCTCGATTTGAAGATGCTGTTCGACAGGAACACCGGTATCTATATGAAACCCGAGAATCGCGGCATCGAATGGGAGCGGCCCTGTTCCATCGAATTGCTCCATCCGGATGGGCGCGATGGCTTCCAGATCAACGCCGGCGTGCGCATTCGCGGCGGCTACAGCCGCAGCACCAGCAATCCCAAACACGCCTTCCGCTTTTTCTTCCGCAAAGACTACGGCGCGGGCAAGCTCAAGTACCCTCTGTTCGGGGATGAAGGCGTCGACGAATTCGATAACATCGATCTGCGCACCAGTCAGAATAACTCGTGGAGTTTTGACGGCGCAGCGAACAACACCATGAACCGCGATGTCTTTTCCCGCGATTGCCAGCGCGACATGGGGCAGCCCTACACCCGTAGCCGCTATTATCACCTCTACATCAACGGCACCTACTGGGGCGTCTACCAGAGCCAGGAACGGTCGGAAGCCTCATTTGGCGCCTCCTATTTTGGCGGTGAACCGGAAGACTATGATGCCATCAAAGCCTCGGCGGACATTGG
>RQOI01000294.1 GCA_003854995.1 Candidatus Zhuqueibacterota bacterium | reverse complement strand
CATCAGGGCAGCGTGCTGCGCATATAGGTTGTACTGATCAGCAAGTTTGATCTCAGCAAGGCCGACCAGCCGGCGAAAATAATTGATTCGCAGCTCCGCTTTTCTGAGAATTTCCGGATCCAGCTCCCCGGCCTCACAGTTGGCGACCGAGCCGTTCCAATCGACATCAAGCACTTGCGTGCCAAGATAGTACTCAATATAGTCCTTGCGCGCCTGTGATTCTTTAGCTGACATGATCGTCGCATGAGCGATTTCAGCCTCGTCGTCAATTGTCTTCAAAGTGTCAGAGGGCATGCCGGTGTGTTCCCCAGCGCCTATAATGCCAGCATGCTTTTCTGCGTTTTCTTCAGAAGACGATTTCTCCGGCGCCTCATTCTCGTCAGCGGCAGAATGCGAGGGGTGGTCAGCGCCGACGCCCCCTCCATCATCAGTCGATTTGACGCCCCTCGCCTTCAAATCTTTTGTTCTGCTGAATGCCTGGTCATATTCGCTGCTATTCGGATAAGCGGTGATGATCTGCGTGTAATAATAAAGAGCTTTTTCCGGCGCCCCATATTTTTCCTCGAGCTCTGCGGCCTTTAATAAATAGAGCGACGCTTTTTCGTCCTGCGGATACAACGTGCGGTAAGCGGCATTGATCTCCGCGGCTTTTGTCGGAGATTTCAGACGTTTTTGATAGATATCAGCCAGCCTGTCGATGGCCGCTTTCGCCATGGAGTGGGCCGGATTTTCTACGACGACAGTATAATGATGAACAGCTTTATCATAGTCTTTCACCTTTTTTTCGTACAGTTCTCCCAGGTAAAAATAGCAGGTTATTTGCAGTTCTTTCGACTCGCTGGCGGTCAATTCCTCCAAAACAGGCAGCGCAGATTGGTATGAACCTGCTTGGTAGAGCAGCAAAGCCCGTTCAAGCCGAGCCGTCTCGATATATGGAGAATTTGGATGAAGGAATTCCATCTTGCCCAGTACAGCGCCCGCCTCGTCATATTGTTTTTTTGATTTATAAATACGCGCTGACCAGAAATAGCTCTGTTCGATCGATGGATAGTCGGGGTATAGCATTTGAAAGGCGGACAGTTGCTCGAGGAGCCAGTCGTTCAGGTCTTTCATCTCCAGGCTGATCAAGAACTCGAGCACTCGATAAAATCGATGGCTCGCATCTTTATCGTCGCCAAATGAGGACAAAAAGTTGAGAATGTCCGCTTTTTTCGGCGCAAAGGTTTTATTGCCAGAGACGAGAATGCCCAGGTCGTCTCGACAGCTCTGGTATTGCGAGAAATCAGGATAGAGCGACAGCAGCTTGAGCAATGCCGCAAACTGCCGGACGTCGTCGCCCTTGCTGGAATGAACCGATGCTTCCATGTACAAGACATCCGCGTGCAATGGACTGTGAGGAAACAGCAGGACAAAGCGATCCAGTTCTTGCAGAAGGAAATCGTAGAGCTCGGTTTCATGTTGGTCATATATGTCCCGTAAATAGGCAAAATAGCCGCTGTCGTTATTTTGCGCGTCGGAAAAAGTGCTGCAGCAGATGATCAGCAGAGTGAAATGCCATAGTTTCATATCGTCCTTTCAAATTTTCATTGAACCGATCCCTTCGGCAGACTCCCTTCGAAGGGATTGGTCTCCCGAGGGATCGGGTCAATTTTTATGTTGATCACCTGAGCGCGATCTCCTTCTTCAGTTTGATGTCGCCGGCAGAAGCGCCGACCTGCAATTCGATGGTGCACAGGTCATCGTCCCAGGCCTGCACATTTTCATTCCAATACTGAAGACTTTGCACCGGAATGTCCAGCGTGACCACTTTGCTCTCGCCCGGCTGCAGCGGCACACGAGAAAATGCCTTGAGCTCTTTATATGGCCATTCAACCGCCGGATTCTTCCGATGTACATATGCCTGCACGACTTCATCGGCCGCCACTGAACCTGTATTTTTAAGCTCAAAGGAAATAGTGATCACATCGTCTTTGCCATACTTTTCTTTGTCGCTTTCAAGGCCGGCGTACGCAAAAGTGGTATATGTCAGGCCGTATCCAAACGGATACATCACCGGTCTGTTCTTCGTATCAAACCAGCGATAGCCCACCAGGGATTGCTCGGAATAAATTGCCGTATTGGGATCATTGTATATTTCATCGGCAGATGTCTTTTCCGTTGAAATTCCCTCTGCTTCGGTTTCCGAGACCAGGTCGGCAAAGATATCAGCGTTTTTTCTTCCCTGCGGATAGTTGCCCATAGCAAAAGCCGGCGAATCCTCCAGCTTGAGCGGAATTGTAAATGGCAATCGTCCGCCCGGCGAAATATTGCCAACCAGTACATCGGCCAGTGCATTTCCCCCTTCTGTGCCGTTGAACCATGAAATGAGCAAAGCCCTTGAAACGGATTTTACGACATCAAGATCGTTTGGCGCACCGCTCACAAGGATGGTCACTATATTCGGATTGACGTGCGCAATTGCGCGTATGAGATCGTCCTGCCCTGAGGGGAGCTTGATGTCTTTCCGGTCGCTGCCCTCGGTTTCCACAGCCCTGTTGTTGCCACCTATGAAAAGAACCAGATCGGCCTCTGACGCTACTTGCACAGCTTCACGCGTCAATTGTTGCGCCGTCACTTGTTTTTCGCGAGCTCTTTGTTCAAGCTCTTCCGGTGTTTTTCTTCTGAACATGTCAGCAAAACTAAACTCGGCCGGTTCATAACCCTGAGCATAAACGATGTCAGCCTTGTCCTTGATCCTGTTTTTTAGCCCCTGCAAAGGAGTGACCTCGTACAAGGTTTTCACGCCGGCGCCCATGCCGCCCAGTGCCACCGTCTGTACTGCGTTGGCTCCAATGACCGCAATTGCCGGTTTTTCGGCGAGATCGAGAGGAAGGAGGCCGTCATTCTTCAATAAAACAATCGATTTTGCGGCCACAGCATAGGCAATTTTTTGCTGCGGCGGCTGCGAGGTCATCTGTCTGTTGGCCTCCTCTTCCGGAACGGCTTTGATAGCCATCCTGACTCGTAATATTTCGCGGGCGCGCTGGTTGATCAATTCTTCTGCAACCACTCCTGCCTGCACCGAGTCAAGCAGAGCAGGTCCCAAAAATCTCTTGCCAGGCATTTCAACATTCAGTCCGTTTTTGATCGAATTCACGGTGCTGTGCGTTCCACCCCAGTCGGAGACAACCAGACCGGCAAATCCCCATTCATCGCGGAGAATTTTATTGAGCAGCAGATCATTTTCCGCGCACCACCAGCCGCCAACCTTGTTGTAGGCGGCCATCACGCCATAAGCATCGGCCTCGACGACAGCCGCTTTGAACGGCGCAAGATAGATCTCCCGCATCGCTCGTTCGCCAACAAGCACATTCACTGTCCCGCGGTTGTTCTCCTGGCTGTTCAGGGCATAATGCTTCAAACAAACCGCAACGCCATTGTCCTGCACGCCTCTGGTATAGCCAACAGCCAGCCTCGAACTCAGAAACGGATCTTCGCTCAAATATTCAAAAGTCCGCCCGCCGGTGGGAATGCGTTGAATATTTATGGCGGGACCAAGCAGCATATCTTTGCCCCGCAACCGGGCTTCGCGAGCCATGCCGACGCCATACTCATAGGCGAGCTCAGGGCTCCATGTGGCGGCCAATGCCGATCCGGTGGGGAAAAAAGTGGCTTTGTCGTTCTCCCAGCCCAGTGGCGCCCATCCATCCGGTTGCATCTCTTCACGGATGCCAAATGGCCCGTCGGTATATTTCATATCGGCAATGCCCAGGCGCTCCACCCCGGCTGAAACAAACATGTGTTTTCCATGCAACAGTTCTATCTTTTCCGCAAGCGTCATCTCTTCGATGATGCCGTCGATCCCTTTGTCGTACTGGAGTAATGCTGACTGGCGTTTCATCTGTTTGGCACACCCTGTTAATAAAAGGGCGAAAATTGCCGCGCGAATAAATGCACGTTGAATCATTGTGAATATTCCTTTCAATTCATCACCTTTTATCGCGAAAGACATTACAAAAATCTTGTCCATTATGCAAGCGACAATTGCTGATCTCTGTAAGAGGTCAGCTAAGGGTAAAGCACATAAAACATCAACACCAAATCACGAAAACACAAAGGGGAAAGATGAAAATAAGTTATAAAGATAATGTCGCCTCACTTTTACATTCTGGTTCGCCAGACTGCAAAACTTGAGATTCGACAAAATCCTTTGGTTTGTTCCGGCATTGTCTAAAGCATCCATTTGAAAAGATGAAAACTTGGAATCGTTATGATTACCATTATATTTTTTTT
>RQOI01000293.1 GCA_003854995.1 Candidatus Zhuqueibacterota bacterium | reverse complement strand
TCGTACAGCATCCGGAGCTGAAAAATGTTGTAATCCTTTATTTCATTTTTATCAACCGTGAAGGGAATGCGAATGTAGCAGGATGTCGCTTTGCCGTTCATATCGCTCCCGACATCTATTTTAATCTGGCTCTCATAGCCAGTGCCACTCTCGTAGCCGACAGCGCCGCTGCCCTGACGCCAGCCGCTGTCATCGAACGTCAAGCTGGATCGCCAGGCAGTGCCGGGATTTGTCGTCGGCACCAGCACCTTTTTGATGACTTGGCGAGCGAGCATCACTTTGTTGTCACTCACAGACACCTCGGGCTCGTACGGATCGGCGCCATCAAGGGTGTAGAAAACCTCGCCAGTGCTCCACATGCTCAGCTGAAATCCCTTTTCGACGTGCGCGGTTTCGGAATTCAGGACCGGCGGCGTTGCCACGGGATAGAGACCCTTGCTGCGCAGCTGCCCCAGCACCATCTGCGTCCGATTCGGAAAAAAGTCATTGGCGATCCAGTTGATGGCGTTCAGCCAGTGCTGATCGCGCGTGAAAGGGCTCGAACGCTTCGAGTCACCCCAGCGGGCGGATTCAGCGATGATGGCGAGGTCGATCTCCTGTTTGCGCGCGAGGAATCGTTCGATGTTGCGGTGCGGCATGAGGGCGCCGTCGTGGAAAAAATGGCGATAGACGCGATCGGCAAAGCGGGCGCGATATTTCGGCTGTTCGCTCAGCTGCTGATGCAGCCATTGCGGATTGGATTTCTCAAAGGTGCTGCCCGCCGGATAGGGGCCGGTGCGATCGGTCGCCCACTCGTGATTGCGCATTGTATGCTCAGCATCGTGCTGAAAAAAGCGAAATCCGCTGCGGCCGCTGCGATGATAGACGGCGTAGAAATTGTTCGGACTGGTATTGCTGAGAAAATTTGATATCGGCGCGTCATAGTTGCCGGTGATGAAGGTGACCAGCATATAGTCGATCAGGTTGTCGATATCGAGGAGCACGGGAAGCGCCGGATTGTCGCTGCCATCCGGATTTTTACCCTGCACTTTGTAGTAATTTTCGTCTGAGGTAAAACCGATTTTGCTGATATCCCACAGCTGTCGCCAGCCATCCAGCGTGCCATCGGTCACTTCGATCACATAGCCGCGATCGGCCGCGACCTTGACGACATCATACTCGTCGCGGTCGCCGCCAAAATAGCTCTCGCCAAAGGCCGCTTCGGAGCGCTCCTGCGTCTGAAACAGGCCCCAGTAGGTGCCGTTGATGTAGAGGTGATAGTAGCGGCTGCGCGTATAGGGCTGTCCCATGTCGCGCTGCGTATCGCGCGAAAAGACGTCACGGTTCATGGTGTTCAGATCAGAGCCATCAAAACTCCACGAATAGTTCTGGCTGGTGCGCAGATCGATCTTGTCGTACTCATCGACGCCCTCGTCGCCAAAGAGCGGGTACTCCAGCTCAGCATCGCCATACTCGGCGCGAAAAAAGTAGCGAAAGGCGTGCTTGGGATTCTCATTGGCGCGACTGTAGCCGCCGCGAATGCGCACGCCGGCGTTG
>RQOI01000292.1 GCA_003854995.1 Candidatus Zhuqueibacterota bacterium | reverse complement strand
GGAACTGGTGGCGCAAGAACTCGCAGCAGGCGAGCACAGCTTTGCCTGGGACGCGATCTCTTTTTCCAGCGGCATCTACTTTTACCAGCTGCGCATGAATGGTTCGAATCACATCGGTCGCGTTACGCTGCTAAAATAGCGGCGGCGGATGTGAGCCGTCAGACAATCTTTTTTGCAGCTGAATTTTTTAGCAGCCTCAAACAACATACCCCAATTACCTCATCGTAAAACAGTGTTGCAGGCAAAATAAAAGCTCAAATTAGAAATTCAGGTCAAATATAAAATCTTGGCGCGGTCTTTTGCCGCATCCAAAAAGCCAAGACCGCCGAGGGCGCAGAGCCACGCAGAGAAAAATTTCAAGATATTCTTTCATATTCTTTTACTCGACAAATATCAATGTACTGAATCCAACAGGAGGAATCCTGCAGGACACAAAGTATCACAATAAAAAACATAATTGCCTTTCTCTCCCATATTCGTTACTATTCAACTAGTCTTTGAGGAAAAAATCGGAGTCGCGTATGAAATCTTTTGCCCTCTTTTCCATTGTCAGCCTGTCGCTCCTTTCCAGCAGCGTTTCCCAGGAGCTGAATGACATTTCGCTCGCCCAAAAGCACCCGCGTTCATCACTCGAACAAATCATTACACCGCGCGAGGCGTGGCAGCCGTTTCCCACCTGGGCCGATCGGGACGGTCTGGGACAGATCCCGGAGAACATCCGTGAGATCGCAATAGCGGAGGCGACAAAGCTGCTGCAGACCGACTGGCCGCCATTGCCGGCGAGCGTCTTTCTGCAATATGCCCGGGACGGCAACCGATCCAATTATGAAGCGCTCTCGTTTGGCCGCCGGCACAAACTCGCGGCATTGGTTCTGGCAGAACTGTTCGAGGGCCAAGGTCGATTCATGGATCAGATCGTGGATGGCGTCTGGGCCGTCTGCGAAGAATCATTCTGGGGCGTGCCGGCGCACAACGACGGCCGCGGCTTGCCCGATGTGGATCGGCCGATCGTCGATCTCTTCGCCGCCGAAACGGGCGCCATGATGGCATGGATTTACTATCTCCTGGCGCCGCAGCTCGACGAAATCAATCCGCTCGTCACCCAGAGGATGCTGCGCGAGACCGACGCTCGCATTCTCACACCCTATCTGGAGCACAACGATTGGGGATGGCTGGGTTTCTCCTGGCGGCAGCGCAGCGGCTATCAGCGTCCGGTGAACAACTGGAATCCCTGGATCAATTCAAACATCATCACCTGCGCGCTGATCCTCGAACAGGATCCGCAACGCCGACTCGACATCCT
>RQOI01000291.1 GCA_003854995.1 Candidatus Zhuqueibacterota bacterium | reverse complement strand
GACACACCCGTCTCCATCCCCCTGGATCAGATCAGTGTGAATCAGGATCATGGTCTTTTTCGGCTCTATGAAATATCCGCCGGGCGCGTCGAAGTGCCGTGTCAGCTTGAGATGGGACAGGTGCCTCGTTTGTGGTGGATCATGCGCGGCGCGACCGAGAGCGGGACAAGCCGCACCTTTGAGCTCACTATCGGCGACACAATTCAGATCATCACGCCGATCAAAACCGCCCTGGATGAAAATAAACTGGTACTGCTGACAGAAAAGCAAAAGATTCTGCAATACAACCACGGCATGGTCTATCCGCCGGCCGGCGTCGATGATATCTACAAGCGCAGCGGTTTCATCCATCCCCTCTGGTCGCCCGCGGGAGAGCTGCTGACGCGCATTCAGCCGCCGGATCACTATCATCATTACGGCATCTGGGCGCCGTGGACCAAGACGATATTCGAGGGCCGCGACGTCGATTTCTGGAACCTGGCGACGGGGCAAGGCACGGTGCGATTCGCCGGCTATGTCTCTGTCGTCGAAGGTCCTGTCTATGCCGGATTTAAAGTCCGACAGGAGCACGTCGATTTCACCGCCAAGGGCGCCGACAAGGTGGCTCTGAACGAGCTCATCGAGGTCCGCGCCTGGAATGTGCGCGAGGAGCAGGACATCTGGCTGCTGGATTACGCGACGACGTTGAATTGCGCCTCTTCCAGCCCGATCGATCTGGACGCCTATCGCTATGGCGGCGGCATAGGTTTTCGCGCCGTCGAGTCGTGGACGAACGAAAACGTGTGCGTAGTGACCTCTGCCGGCAAAACGCGTAAGGATGCGGACGGCAGTAGAGCCTTCTGGTGTGATGTGAGCGGTGCGAATGATGCTGGCCGTTCCGGTATCCTTTTTATGAGTCACCCGACGAACCGCGAACATCCGGAGCCCATGCGCGTGTGGCCAGAGGATGCCAACGCTGGCAGAGGCGATCTGTTCTTTGAGTTCTGTCCCATCCGCCACGACAGCTGGAGATTGAATCCGGGGCAGGATTATATGCTGAGATATCGGCTGCTGGTTTACGACGGCGAAATGGATGTCGAGACGGCTGAGCGCGTCTGGCGCGATTTTGCCTATCCGCCGCGGGTGGAGCTGAAGGTGGAGTAGTGACTCAGGTTTGTCGAATTATGAATCATGGAAAAATTTTAACCGCCGAGCTCGCCAAGAAGCGCAGAGAGAGTCGAACGCAACTTTTGCTAGAAACAAACAGGACTTTGAGTAGGATCGAAAATAGTCAAGACTGACAATGCATAGGATTTTTTGGCTCGGCGTTCTTTACTACCTCGGCGGTTATCTGTCTGTATCCATTGCTGAAATATAGCACATAAAGGAGTATAAAATGAAAATATCCCTGATATACTTGCTCGCCCTCGCTATTTTGACGTTGGCCTGTGCGCAATCACCTAAACAGGTCCTCATCTATACTCGCAATGAAAAAGGCGAGGGTCTGTACGTGCACGATAACATCGAGACCAGCGTCAAGACCTTGGCGAAAATATGCGACGCGCACGGGATCCGCTATGAGGTCTCAGACGATCCGGCCCTGTACACGCCGGAAAATTTGGCGAAATACGATGCCCTCATCTTTGCCAATACGAACAACAGGGCGTTCGAGACGCAGGAACAGCGCGATGCTTTTCAGCACTACATCCGCCACGGCGGCGGCTTCATGGGCATCCACTCCTCCTGCGGCTCGGAGCGCGACTGGCCGTGGTTCTGGGCCATGACCGGCGGCAAGTTCGTCCGCCATCCGAAATTTCAGCCCTTTGACATCAAGGTCATTGAACCGAATCACCCCTCGACCAAACATCTGGGCGATGTCTGGCGCTGGGAGGATGAGTGCTATCTGATCGATCATCTCAATCCGGACATTAAAATCCTGCTGGCGGTCGATCTCACCACTATCGAGGATGATCAACTGGATGAATTCCCCGGCGATGTCTTTGGTTCTTACTATCCGCTCGCCTGGTACCACGAGTACGACGGCGGCCGGCAGTTCTATACGGCGCTGGGACATGAGATCAGCCACTATGCAGATCCCGACTTTGTGGGGCATCTGGAGGGAGGATTGTTGTGGACCGTGGGGATGGGGGAATGAGGAGAGAGTCCATGTTGATACTTTTGCAGAGCATAAAAAGCTTTTTCTCAAAATAAATTTATACTCAGCCAGCTCATCTGCCATGTGTAGAAGGAGTAACAAAGCCGCTCAGTGAGCGGCTTTTGCTTTATATAGAGAATGCTCCTTATTCAGTTTTCGTTTTCTATGCGAATGAACAACAGGGTATGCTGTCCATAGCAATAAATATCCGATTCTTTGAAAAAACTCAAGTGCTCGTCAAGCTATATACAAATTCGTTTTTCGTTTTATTGCCCTCGGAAATATCTCTATGGAGCAATCCGCTCCATAGTCTTGGTTTTGAATATTCTATTGAACTCTATTGTTTGCTCTTTGTATCACTACTATTTAATCTTTGTATTTATCAGTTCTGTTTTCATGCTTCCTATCATTTCCATTGATCTTTTTTTTGTTTGCTTTAGCATTTCATCTCTCCGCTTTCGTGCTTTACGAAAGATAAACGAGATGAAGGCAAGATTGCCAAAAAACCAAATTAAAATAAAGTAGTAGTAGCAAAATGTCCAAATAATTTGAAATCCACTTGGAGATTGTATGCTTAAGCCCGTGACCAAGAGAGCAATCAGACAGATGGCCCATACGATCTCAGTTAAAACTTGAGATGCACGCGAGGCAAAATGCTCTCTGTTTGTTTTGTCACTGAGCCATAATTCCCAGAAATACTCAGAATCGCAGTCACTTTCGCACAAATTCCGGATAAAAATACCTACTCGTTTAACTTTGAAATCTTCGGAAAAAATATAAACATCAAATGCCAAGGCGACAAGGGGGAGAAGAAGTAACAACCACTTGAGATCAAAAGGACAAAAATAAGGTTTCTCATAGCTCGACGTTTAAATCTAATCATCTCGAATGGACGCTTTAGACAATGTCGGAACAAGCCAATGAATTTTGCCGAATCGTTAAGTTCGAAATCTGGCCCATCAGAATGGTCGGCTATGAAAACCGAGGCTATATTGTCTTCATACCTTATTTTCATCTGTTAACTTAATAGCAAAATGGCATACCACACATTTTCACCTTATTACCTTATTTTTCTCCACAGTTTCCAGGCAATGGAGGATAAATTTTTCACATTCTTCAGCAGATGGCACTCTTTTATGATGCTACTTTCTGTTTAATGGAAGTAATCATTTTCTTGAAAATCCGAGCCACTCCTTGTTCGGATTGATGCGAATATAGATGTGACCAGATTAATAGATGTCCCATCGACCGCAGCATCAACTTGACACAGAATCTGGATTTCACCCGCTTTCATTCCATCCTGTAACAATCCTACCCCCTCGCCGTATATGGCTACTGAATTGAAAATTTGTCGATACGATCTTTAAGGAGCATGTCAATGAAGCGCAAATCGAAAAAACGCTTTATCTGGATCGGCGCCCTCATCGTCCTCATCATCGCTGTCATCGGCATCACTGTCGTCAAATCCAATGGCAATAAAAAGGATGAGAATGGCCGCCGTACGGTCAAGGTCGAAAAAAAGACGATCGTCGATAAGGCGCTGGCGGTGGGTTCTGTCGAGCCGATCAACGAGATCGCGGTTAAATCCAAGGTCTCCGGCGTCGTCGGCAAGATGTTCGTAGAGGCGGGTGACTTTGTCAAGGCCGGCGCGGTCGTCGTCGAGGTCAATCCGGATCCGACGCCGCTGGAGCTGGCGCAGGCAAAGCGCAACGTCGAGATGGCGCAGATCGAGATGGAGACGCTGAAAAAGGAGCTGGCGCGAAAACAGACCATGCAGGAGAAAGGCCTGGTGTCGGACCAGGAGTTTGAAATCCTGCAGCAACAGTACGATGAAGCATCATTGCGGCATCAAATCAACAAGGAACAACTCGAGCTCATTGAAAAGGGCAAGGTGAAAATAGCGAACACCAATATTGAGACCGTGGTCAAAGCCCCGATCTCCGGCTTTATCCTGCAAAAGCACGTCAATCTCGGCGATCCGGTGGTGCCGCTGACCTCCTACCAGCCGGGCACACCGTTGCTGACCATGGCCGATATGAAAGATCTGCTGTTCAAAGGCACGGTCGATGAGATCGATGTCGGCAAGATCGCCGAAGGCATGCCGTGCGAATTGCAGATCGGCGCACTGCCCGGCAAAAAGGTGCTGGGCCGGGTCAAGCTGATCTCGCTGAAGGCGCAAAAAGAGGATAACACCACTGTCTTTCCGGTCGAGATCAACATCACGGAAACGGATGGCGCTGTCCTGCGCGCCGGCTATTCGGCGAATGCCAGCATCATCATCGCGCAACGGGACAGCGTGCTCTCCCTGCCGGAGCGCGTCGTGACGTTTCGCAATGATTCCGCTTTTGTCATGCTCCCGAAAGGAGAGACAGAATCACAAGAAGTCTATGTCGAGACCGGTCTGAGCGATGCCATCACGATCGAAGTGTTGACCGGCTTGCAGGAAGGTCAGGAGGTGCTGGAGAAGGAAGTGAAAGAAATCATCTAGGGCGAAACGATGCGACATCTTTTCGACACAATGGGCCAGGTTCTGCACTATTTGCGCGAAAATAAATCGCGCACCTTTATGACCATGTTCGGCCTGATCTGGGGGACCATGACCGTGATCTTGCTGCTGTCGTTCGGCAGCGGCGTCGGCACGTCGATGAAGAAGAATATGCACGGCATGGGCGACGGCATTGCCATCCTGTGGCCGGGCACCACCACCAAAGCGTGGCAAGGCTATAACCGCGGTCGCGGTCTGCGATTTCGGCCGGATGATGTGGAGCTCTTGCGCCGCGAGGTGGGCGAGTTCTCCGCCATCAGCGGCGAATTCATTTACTACGAGCGGCCGACGCGCGTGGGCGAAAAAATTTCCAAGCCGCCAGTCACCGGCGTCATGCCGGAATACGGGCCGATGCGCAACTGCATTGCCCAGGCGGGCGGAAGATGGTTAAATGATCAGGACGTGCGAGACAAGCGGCGCGTCGTTTTTCTTGGCTATACCATACGCGATCTGCTTTTCGGCGAAGGTTATGATGCCATCGGTGAATATATCTATATCGGCGAAACGCCTTTTCGGGTCATCGGCATCCTTAAAAAAAAGACGCAACCGTCCAGCTATTCCTATCGCGATCAGGATCGTGTCTTCATCCCCATGAGCACGTTCCAGTCCCTGTATGGCTGGCGTTATCTCAGCAATATCGTCTATCAGGCCAAAGATCCGACGCGCAACAAGATCGTCGAAAACAAAATCTATGATGTCTTTGCCAAGCGATTCAAATTCGATCCCACGGATCGGAATGCCCTCGGCATCTGGGATACTACCGAAACGGATAAATTCATCCACTATTTTTCACTCGGCTTTCAGATATTTCTCGGCGTTATCGGCGCCATCACCCTGGTGGTCGGCGGTATTGGGCTGGCAAACATCATGTACGTCGTCGTGCAGGAGCGGACGCACGAAATCGGCATCAAGCGCTCGGTCGGCGCCAAACGTCG
>RQOI01000290.1 GCA_003854995.1 Candidatus Zhuqueibacterota bacterium | reverse complement strand
GTGATTGGCGGTGGCGGACGAGAACACGCGATCGTCTGGAAAATAGCTGCAAGCCCGCTGGTGGATAAAATCTACTGCGCCCCGGGAAACGCCGGCATCATGCAGGCTGCGGAGTGCGTCGATCTGCCCATCATGGACAATCAAAAGCTGCTCAAATTTGCCCGCAAAGCCAGAATTGACTTGACCATCGTCGGTCCTGAGGCGCCTTTGGTGAATGGCATTGTCGATGCGTTTGAAGAAAACGGTATGATTTGCTTCGGACCAAGCCGGCGAGCTGCCGAGCTTGAAGGCAGCAAAGCCTTTTGCAAATATTTCCTGAGCAAGTATGATATCCCGACAGCTGACTATCGCGTATTCGATGATTATGAGCAGGCCAAAGCATTCTTGCTCAAACAGCACGGCCAGATTGTCGTCAAGGCTGACGGCCTGGCTGCCGGCAAGGGTGTGTTCGTCTGCAAGGATAGAGACGAATCCCTGCTCGCTCTGGACAAGATAATGCGGGAGAAAGAGTTCGGAGCGGCAGGGGCGCGCGTCGTCATCGAAGAGTGTTTGACGGGCGATGAGGTGTCGGTCATGGCTCTGTCGGATGGGGAAAATTATGTTACGCTCATGCCATCGCAGGATCACAAGCGAATATTTGATAATGACCAAGGCCCCAACACGGGCGGCATGGGCGCCTATGCGCCGACACCGCATATTTCGCCGGCGATGATGCGACAAATTGAAGACGATATCATCGCTCCGACCATAAAGGGAATGGCGCTCGAAGATCGCCCGTACAAGGGCGTTCTCTATGCCGGTTTAATGATCACTGCAGATGGACCCAAGGTTGTCGAATATAATGTTCGCTTTGGCGATCCGGAAGCGCAGGTGGTCTTGCCGATGACCGAGAGTGATCTGCTGGCAGCCATTCTCGCGACGCATGATGGCTCGCTGAAGAGGCTGAAATGGCGGAATCGCGACGGCGGCGCCGTCTGCGTTGTACTGGCATCCGGCGGCTATCCGGGCGCTTTTGAAAAATCGAAAAAGATACATGGCCTGGATCACCAGTGGGATGACGGCGTCCTCGTCTTTCACGCCGGCACTTCACATCAGGGTCGTGATATTGTCACCAATGGCGGCCGAGTCCTCGGCGTCACGGCTCTGGATATCTCAATTTCAAAGGCCATCGACAAGGTGTACAAGGCGATAAAATGGATCGCTTTTGATGGCGCCTATTATCGCAAAGATATTGCGTTGCGCGCTTTACGATAGAAAGGATAGTGGATGAAAATTCTGGTCACGGGCGGCGCGGGATTCATCGGCTCCCATATCGCTGACGCTTATCTGAATGCCGGACATGATGTCTTTATCATCGATAATTTGTCGACCGGTCGCCGAAAAAACGTCAATGAACGGGCGCTGTTTTATGAAATGGATATTCGCGATAAAGCAGTAGCCGATCTCTTTGCAGAACAAAAGTTTGATATCGTCAATCACCACGCCGCGCAGATGGATGTGCGCCTGTCCGTCAAAGACCCGATCTACGACGCTGAGAATAACGTCATCGGCTTTTTGAACATTGTCCAAAATGCGGCGGTGAACAAGGTCAATAAAGTCATCTATGCGTCGTCAGGAGGGGTGATCTATGGCGAGCAGGACTATTTCCCGGCCGACGAAGACCATCCGCAACGTCCCTACTGTCCGTACGGGGTGACGAAATTGATCGGTGAAAAGTACCTGTTTTACTATGCTGTGACCTTTGGCCTGAAATATACGGCCTTTCGTTACGCAAATATCTACGGACCGCGACAAAATCCGCACGGCGAGGCCGGCGTCATTGCCATCTTTTTGCAAAAGCTGTTCAGGGGCGAGCAGCCTGTCATCAATGGCGACGGCCGGCAAACGCGCGACTATGTCTATATCGACGATGTCGTCAATGCCAATGTCCTGGCGCTGTCCAAAGGTGATGGTGAGGTCTATAACATCGGCACCGGTGTGGAGACGGATGTGAATCAGATCTACGATGTGCTGAATGAACGGACGCGAGCGAACAGGCCGCCGCAGCACGCTCCGGCCAAGTCCGGCGAGCAGCAGCGTAGTGTGCTGGCTATCCGTAAAGCCGCCTCCCAATTGGGGTGGCAGCCGCTCGTGCCCTTTGCACTGGGCATTGATAAAACAGTCGCCTATTTCGAGCAGAACGAGTTACAGGAAGGTGGAGCAAAATCGTGAAAGCCAGGAATGTACTGGTCAAAGACTATAGCAATGACGACCATTGGCGCGATGTTCAGCAGGACCTCGGCATTCTCGGTGATTCTGAAAAGACACGGCAACTTTTAGAGACAGTGGAGCAGGTTGCGCCGACCGATATTTCGGTGCTCATTTCAGGTGAAAGCGGCGCCGGCAAAGAGCTCGTCGCCAAAGCGGTGCACCTGTTGAGCCGACGACGCGATGAGCCCCTGATCACGGTGAATTGCGGCGCCATCCCGGAAGGCATTCTCGAATCTGAATTGTTCGGGCACGAGAAGGGATCCTTCACCGGCGCGGCCGGCCAGCGTAAAGGCTATTTTGAGCTCGCCCATAAAGGCAGCATCTTTTTGGATGAAATCGGCGAACTGCCCCTCTCCATTCAGGTGAAGCTTTTACGAGTTCTGGAAGAGCGGGAATTCATGCGTGTGGGCGGCACAGTGCTGCAGGCCGTTGATGTCCGTTTCATCGCCGCGACCAATAAAGAGTTGCAGGAAGAGGTCCGCAAAGGCAATTTTCGCCAGGATCTTTTTTATCGACTGAACGCCGTGCACATCCGTGTTCCCAGCCTGCGGGAAAGGCGCGACGATATCGTCCTGCTGGCAAAAAAATTTGCCGCAGATTTTTGTCGCAGCTATCATATCGAGTTCGCGGGATTTTCCGAGCGGGCATTTCATCTCTTGCAGGATCATGCATGGCCGGGAAATATTCGTGAACTCAAAAATCTGGTTGAAAAAGTCATTATCCTGGAAAAGGGCAACCTGATAGATGAGACGACCTTACGGAAATATCTTGACGTCGTTGACCAGTTTGATCAAAAACTGCCGGTTCGTCTGGAGAAACCGAAAGATGAACTGGAGAGAGAGTTCCTGCTGCGGGTTTTGCTGGAAATAAAAAGCGAAATCGCACAGTTGCGAGAATTGATCATGATCCCTGCCCCACAACGATACAGTCTGGGCGCCTGGCGCGACGAACTGCCGAACGAATACAGCGCCGCGCCGCGCACCTTCTCCGGCGATCGTACCCCCGAGTCCATGTCTGATATGGAAAAAGAGATGATCAGATCAACTTTAATAAAAACAGGCGGTAATAAGAGAAAAACCGCCAAACTGCTCGGCCTCAGCGAGCGGACCTTGTATCGAAAAATAAACAAATATGGCTTGCGGGAAAATGAGATATAGAGCCTCTGGCGGTCTGTTGATTCTTTTCGGCATGCTTTTTGTATTTTCTTGCTCTTACTATTCGCTGAAAGGGTCATTGCCGCCGCATTTGAATACAGTGGCAGTGCCATTGTTTGACAATCGGACGCCGGAATTCGGCATCACCGAGAACCTGACCGATGCGGTCATCGATGAGTTCATTCGCGACGGCTCGCTCAAGATCGCTGATCGCAGTGCGGCCGATGTGCTCATCACTGGTTCGATCATCAGCGTGAATGACCGCGCCGGTGCATTTGATCAACAGGAAACGGTCCAGGATATCAAAGTTTATATTTCCGTACAGGTCGAATGCACGGATCAGGTCAAACGACAGGCCATGTGGAATGAGCGGATCACCCAATTTGGCAGCTACGATCCCGCAGAGGGTCCTGATGGTCGCCAGAACGCTTACGAGGAGGCGTATGCAAAGTTGAGTCAGGAAATCCTCAATAAAACTGTATCCAACTGGTGAGTTGTTGATCGTGCAGATGATAAATTATCCTTGCTATATTTCTTTGCAAGTTGTATGTTAACAATGAGATGTCAAAGCAATTTTAGGAAATTTGATATGCAGAGTTACGCGAGTGAAATTGAATGGCTGAGATCAAAGGTGAGTGAAGATCCCGCCTCCATGCTCTACGCGCGGCTTGCGGACAGATATCTGCAAGTCAGCGAAATCGGCCAGGCTGTTGAATGCGCTGAAAAAGGCGTGTCCCTGCATCCGCACAGTGCCACATCGCGATTTGTTCTTGCCAAATGCTATTATGAACGCAAAGAGTATGACAAGGCCACCAAACATCTGAAAGAAGCCCTGGCCGCAGATCCCAACTATATCGCCGCGCTCTATCTCCACGGTGATCTCTTAAAAAATAGTGGCGATGCCGAACACATCCGTGAAAACTATGATCGAATAATCGATATCGATCCTTTTGATGATGCAATTCAACAAAAAATATATGACCTGCAGTTCGAGCCAAAAATTGACGCCGCGAAAGAGGATTGGACTGTCGACCTCTCACCTGATAAAAGACCTCTGGAGGAGGATTCGGATGCACTGGCAGCCGCTGCCGAGTCCGATGCAGAAGCGAAATGGCTTTTCGAGACGCCGGCGAGCGACAGGACCGCGCACTATGAGGATGATCCTTTTGCTGATTTCGAGGAAACCGGGAAGGATCAAACGTCTTTGGCAGAACAGGAATTGTTGACGCCCGGGCAGAGCCGCGCTGAATATGAAGAAATTCAGCAAGAACCGTTTGCCGAGACGTTTGCTGAACCCGCTCTCGATGAAACGTTTACAGCAAAGCGGCCGGCCAGCAAAGTGCCTGAATCCGACTCTCGCAATGAAGCAGCGCTGGACGAGTCGATCGATGATGATTTTGATATTGATCGCAGCAAGTTCAAGGAGGAAGAGAGCAAATTTACGAAACTCCTGGATAGCATCTTTAGCGCCAATCTGGATGAGGAGGAACGGCTGGCAAATGATCGACGCAACACCCCTGCGCAGATGCCCGGTGATGCCATCGATGATGTGAGACGTCCTGGCCCGGAAGAGGCGATGGCGGAAGATGATTTCGAACCTCTCCTGGATCCGGACAAGCTGATTTCTGCCGAGGAAAAAATACTCTGGCACGATCGGGCGCTGCGCGATGAGCAGTCTGACCTTGATGAGCTCGACGACGACATGCCGGAAGATTTTTTGACGCGACAGGATGAGCTCGCCACGAGCCGTCCGAAGACAAAGAACAACGATTTCAGCGACTTTATCGAAAGTCTGGATATACAGGAGGAGGGGACGGAGAACGATCGATTCAACCATGCAAAATCCGATGCTGCGCCGGCCGATGATGTCAGCAGCTCTGATGATCGGACGGACAGGATGGCGCCGCTGCGCAAGGCCGACGACTGGATGAACGAATGGAGTGAGGAAGAATCGACGCCTGTTGAACCCGCAGCGAAAGAGCCGCCGCCTGCGAAGGAATCTAGTCACATCCGGGACAAAGGGCCTGTCAATAAGCAGCGAGGAAAATTCATCACTCCCACCCTGGGTGAGATCTATGCGGCCCAGGGCCAATATGCGAAAGCCATCTCGGTCTTTGAGACACTCATCAAAAACGATCCCGAAAATGACACGTATCAGCTAAAGCTGGACTATTTGAAAAAGAAACTGGCCGAACAACACAATTAGCCTCCTCTTACAGAGCGCATGATTTTTACGATGGTCGTCAGCTTTGCCGCCGGCGACCATATTTTTTATCAAAGCAGCCGCTATGCAGACGCGCAATTACGATATCTCCATCATCATCGTCACCTATAACAATCGCGATATCCTGCCGCGCTGTCTCGTCAGTTTGTCCAGAGTGACGGCTGCGTTCTCGTCGCAGTTGTGCATCATCGACAACGACAGCGCCGACGGCACCGCCCGATATCTGCAGGATCCGCTCTCCTGGAACCCGATGGCATTCACCGCTGTGGAAACAATCTATAATGCGACCAATCTCGGTTACACAAAAGGAGTCAATCAGGGCTTGCAGCGCGCTCTTGGGCGGATGATTCTGCTGCTCAACCCGGACATCGTCTTTGCCGACAATCCGTTCGAACGGTTGTTCGATGAGCTGCAAAAAGACGCGCGCATCGGCGTCGTCGCACCGCAATTGCGGTTTTTCAATGGCGACATTCAGCCGTCCTGCCGGCGTTTCCCGAAAAAGGCGGATGTCTTGTTCGAGTTCATGGGATTGTCCCGAATTTTTGCCAAGAGCGCTCTGTTCAACGCGTGGCGCATGGCAGATTTCAGTCACACTGTTTCGTCCGATGTGCCGCAGCCCCAGGGCGCCTTTCTGCTCTTGCGACGGGATGTTCTGCTCGCCGTCGGACCGCTGGATGAGTCGTTTCCCATGTTTTTCAGCGATGTCGACTGGTGCTATCGCGTCTACGCCCAGGGTTGGCGAATTCGCTTCGTCGCCGATGTTTTTGTCTATCACCTGCAGGGCGCCAGCATCAGGCAGAAAAAAGCGCGGATGATCATCTCATCGCATCGGTCGTTCATCACTTTTTTTCAGAAATATGACAAGACGTGGCGCGATAGATGCTCCACTAAATGTATCTTTCTTTTGCTTCTCATCGCAACGCCGTTGCGTTTACTCCGTCACTTGAATCGGATCGGTCAGTGATGTCACGCATGAATCTATGGCTGAAGAGCCTCGTCATTTTATTTCTCCTCTTCTATTCGCTGTCAGGAGATGCAGGCGCGCGTTCGTTGCTCGTCAAGCTTGCGGTAGCGCCATCACTGGCAAAGGGAGCGGGGATCCAGAGCACGGGCAGTGCTGCCGTCGATGCCGTCTTTGCTGACTATGAGGTCATGCAACTGGCGCCCGTCTTTGCTTCCCATCGCGCGCATGCCGGCCTCAACCAATGGATCATCGCAGAACTGCCGGATACTATTGACGAAGCCGAGATCGTCGAGGCGCTGCAGAGCGCCGGTGTCTTGCAGGCGCATCTGAATCGCACCCTGCAGCTGCATTACACGCCGAATGATCCGCAGTACAGCGCCCAATACGCTTTGCAGACCATCGGCGCCGAAGAGGCATGGGAGAAGGAAACCGGCGCCAAAGAGGTGGTCGTGGCTGTGATCGATACCGGCATTGACTATGAGCATCCCGATATTGTGAACAATCTGTGGCTCAATTCTGGCGAAGATGCGAATGGCAACGGTCGCGTGGACGAGTCCGATTTCAACGGCATCGATGATGACGGCAATGGATTCATCGATGATATACGCGGATGGGATTTCACCGATGCGCCGAACTATCCCGATGGCGGCGATTATCTCGATCGTGATGACGATCCCATGGATGAACACGGCCACGGCACCGGCGTGGCCGGCATCATCGCTGCCGAGGCGGATAACAACTATGGCATTGCCGGGCTGGCATTTGGCTGTCGCGTCATGAATCTGCGCGCGTTCAACGCCAGCGGCTACGGCGAGGAAGATGACGCTGCCTCGGCGCTGCTCTACGCCATTGCCAATGGCGCGCGGGTCATCAACATGAGTTTTGGCGATGTGTTTGTGTCGCGCATTCTGGACGACGTCCTCAAATATGGTCGACAGCAGGATGTGGTGATGGTGGCTTCGTCCGGCAATTCGTCGACTGACGAGATCCACTATCCGTCCGGTTTCGCCGAAACCCTGTCTGTCGGCGCTTCTGACCAGAATGATCAGCTCGCCGGCTTTTCCAATTATGGCGCCACGCTCGATCTCGTGGCGCCGGGCAGCGCTATCATCAGTCTGGACAGGGAAGACGATTTTTACAGCTGGAGCGGAACCTCTTTCTCCGCGCCGCACGTGGCCGCTGCCGCTGCGCTGCTTTTATCGCAGCGCCCGGAACTGGCGGCCGAGGCGGTTCGCTCCATCCTGGTGAATACCGCTGATGATCTCGGCGCTCCGGGATGGGACGACCAGTACGGCGCCGGCCGACTCAATGTGGCGCGGGCGCTCGGCCTGCCGACGGGCGTTTTGGCTCATATCTCGTCGCCGCGCCTGGATGATGGCTTTAGCAGCGGTCCGATTGAAATCTATGGGTCAGCATGGGCTGCCAATTTCAGCTCCTATGACCTCTATTTCGGCGCCGGCAGAAATCCGCAGGAATGGACCGCCATCAGCGTTGGCAATACGCGCAGAGTGGTCGAGGACCTCCTGGCAACCTGGGAGGACATCCCGGATCAGGAAGGCGACTATACGTTGAAGGTTGTCGTCACGGCCGGGCAAGTCGCTGCGCAGCACACAACGCGTATTTTTCTCGATCGGTCGGCGCCCGTCATCGATAACCTGCAATTCCTCCCCATGCTCGATGGTGATCTGCATTCTGTCCTTCTGCAGGCGGATGTCGATGATTTATCCGAAGGCTCGTTGTACTATCGGGCGGAAAGCGCCGATTTTGTGGAAATACCGCTCACCTATCGAACCACGCGAATGCGATACAATTTGAGTCAGAATGATGTGGAGGGTCGACTCGATCTATGGCTCCGAATCAGCAATGGGGCGCACCTGCAGACGGTCGACGATCATGGCGGCGCCTTTTACCAGGTCGATCTCAGTTCGCCGCCCATTGACGTGACGCACTATTCGCCCGGATCACTGCACCTGCCCTTTGGCCGCGCCCTCGCCAGGACGGCGGATTTCAACCAGAACGGCCTTCCGGAGCTTGTTTTGTCCGTCAGCGATCAAGGCGCCATTGGATCGCTCAAATTGTTCGAGTGGCAAGATGGACGAATGACAGAAATCTATTCGACTCAAGAGGCGCGCATCCCCCGCGACATTGGCGACTCTGATGGCGACGGCCGACAGGAGGTGCTGTGCGGTTTTGGTTTCAACAGCTATATCTATGAAGCGAAAAATCGCGGCGAGCTGCCAAACACTATTGCCAAAAGCTGGGAAGGTGACGGCGCCAGACAATTCTGGGCCAGCCGCTTCGCCGACCTGGATCAGGACGGCGCCGGCGAAGTCATTATGCGCGTCACGCGGCCACAGGATGAGGGCGCCGGAGACCAATTCGAAGTTTTTGAATCGACGGGCGACAATAGCTATCAGTCCGTCGCTGCGCTGCCGAATCCCACTGCAGGCGAGAATTTCAACGGCGTTCCCAGGAGTGAGGTGGGCGACTTTGATGGCGATGGCGCCCTGGAAATTCTGCTCGGCGACAGCGACGGCGATCTCTATGTCTATGAGAACAGCGGCGACAATCGCTATCACGCGACCTGGCAGGATGAGCTGCCGCTGCTCGACAGCATCGATTTCATCGCTGCAGGCGACTTTGATGGCGATGGCCGAGACGAGTTCATCGCCGGATGCCATTCTGACCCGAATGTGAATACCGAGCACGACTATGATGCCCGGCACTGGTATTATCGCCTCTACGATCAGTTCGGCAATGACGACTATCGGCAGGTGGGGGAATGGCGACTGTTCGGCTACGAGCCGACGCGCGATTTCCTCAGCAGCGTCGCGGCCGGCGATATTGACAATGACGGGATGGCTGAAATCTATATCGCCGCTTACCCGGATTTCTACATGATCGATTTCATCGCTGATTCTTATCAGGTCGTCTACCATCACGCACCCGTCCAGATGAGTGGTGCGATCATCTCGGATGTCGATGGCGATGGCAAAAATGAATTGTGGCTGGGTGATGGCCGCCAACTGACTGCCTTTGACGGCATCGGGGGCGACACCGGGCCTGCGACGCCAGTCGGGCTCAAAGCCCAGCCGCTCAACGAATCCACCGTGCAACTGCGCTGGCGCGCCGTGCCGGGAGCTGCGAGTTATCGTATCTATCGCGGCATTGACTCGGCAGAACTGACGCCCCTCGCTTCAGTCAGCGAGACGGTTTTTCAGGACGCAGACGTGGAAAAAGACCGGCTCACCTTTTATGCGGTCACCGCAATTGATCACGCCAAGACGCCGCCGGAAAGCCGGCCCTCGCACATCGTCTCCGCCCGACCGGGCGTCAACCCGGTGCTGTATTCAGCCTCGCAGGAGACCAGCGAGTGCGTTCGCCTGACGTTCAGCACAGTCATGAATTCAAGCGTGCAGTTGGCATCAAACTATACGGTCGATGAAAACGTGCGTCCCACCTCAGTGGCGCACGATCGCTCCGGCCGGCAGGTGCTGCTCACCTTCGCTCGACCCTTCGAGCTCGGCGAACATGCGATATCTTGCCGCCATCTGCAAGATCAATACGGCTTACCACTGGATTCCACATCGGCACGGCAATCCTTCACCATCCAGGCCCATTTCTCCGCTCCCTACATTGTCCAGGCCCGCATGCCCGGCCATCATCTCATCGAGCTGGTATTTGATCAAGCTATGCAAAAGGAATCGGTCGAGACGCCGGATCACTATTCGATCGATGGGCAATTCATCATCAGCGCGGCACAGCGCGTGGATTCTGTGACTGTTCGCCTGCACGCCAGCGAGCTCAGCCTCATCGCCACTGCTGATGATACGATCCTGGTGCAGGTGCATGGGCTGGTGAGCGAACGCGGTCAATCGACAAAATGCGGACGTGGCGACGCCATCGCCGTCACTGGTCCGGGCAGCGGTGACAAGGATCGCTTCCTCGTCTATCCGAATCCTTTTGTAGCGGATCTCGCCGAGGCCATCACCTTTGCGAATTTGAAACAGGGTGATAAGGTGCAGATTTTGACCTCGCGCGGCCAGCTGGTCAAAACGCTCTATAAAAACGACGGGGATGGTGATCTTGAATGGGACTTGACGAATGAGCGGGGCGATGCTGTTGCCTCTGGCATCTATCTCTATCGGCTGAGCAGCGAAGCCGCGGTGATCTTGCACAAATTGGCGATCGTGCGATGAAGCCGGTCGTCGGTCTGACCGGCATACTCGGCAGCGGCAAAAGCTCGGTCGCCGAAAGATTGCGCCGGCTCGGCGCCTGCATCGTGGATATGGACGATGCCGGTCGCTGGGCTGTCGAGGCGGAGAGGGTTCGCCGTCGTCTGCGCAAGGCCTTTGGCGCGCAAATATTTGATGCTGAAAATCAACTCTTGCGAAAAAAATTAGGGGATATTGTCTTTTCCGATTCAGCGGCCCTCGCCGTGCTCAACAGCATCGTGCATCCGGTCATGCTGCGCCGGGCGCGATCCCTGATCAAAAAAGAGAAAACCAGGCGTGCATGTCTCTATATTGTTGTCGATGCGGCCCTGCTGTTCGAGCTGGATTTTGAAAAAGAGTGCGATTTGACGGTGACGGTGGCCGCCCCAATCGAACGGTGTCTCGAACGCGCGGAGCAGTCGAAGAAAATGACCCGTCAACAGGCTCTGGATCGCATCCACGCGCAAATGGCGCAGGATGAAAAAACAAAGCGATCGGACTATGTCATTTTGAATGACAAAGGCCTGTACGAGCTCGAACATGCCGTTGCCAAACTGCACGAATGGATCATGCGCAAAATGAATGGATGCGCTGGCTTGCAGACAAGCCGGCAGTAATTGCTGTCCTGCCATTCATGGCTGGACTTTGTGCGGCCAACTGTCTCCATCCGCCCATTTTTCTGCCTTTTAGTTTGAGCACCATTTTTCTCCTCCTGTGCCTCTATCGCCGTGCACGACACATTTCTCTTCTGTCGCTGCTGTTTCTGCTGGGTTTTCTGCATCTGCGAATCCATGTGCGCGACAATCCCAGCTCGATCAAAGAGTTTGCCGATCTGCCGCATGCTGTCGCCATTGAGGGCGTCATCTGCGAGCCGGTGGAATTGCGCGCCAGAGGGATCAGGACGGTCGTGCGAACCGACAGCGTCTGGGTACTGAATCGTGGCTATCGAACTGAAGGCAAATGTCTGCTGCAGCTGTACGTCCGGGCAGATCTGGACTATGGTGAGCGCATTGTCGCGCACGGACAGTTGCGGCTGCCGGCCGGGGAGAGGAATCCGGGGCAATTCAACTATCAAAAATATCTGGCGGCGCGCCAGATCAATGCGATCATGCGCGTCGAATCGGCCAGCCACATACTTGTGCTGAATGAAGGCGAGGGCAATCCGATCATGCGCGTTGTCCTCTGTCCGGTGCGATCGTTCGTCATTTCGGTCATTGACCGCTCGCTCTCCGGACAGCCGGCAGCGCTGCTCAAGGCGTTGCTCATCGGCGCGCGGGCGGATCTCGATCCTGAACTGCAGGAGGGATTTGCCAATGTCGGCGTCATTCACGTGTTGGCTGTATCCGGATTGCACGTCGGTTTTGTCTTGACCGGTTTGACCGGACTCTTAAGCTTTGTGCGAATTCCGAATCCCTGGCGATCTTTATTGATCATGGTTTGTCTCGTCTTTTACGCCCTGCTGACCGGCATGCGTTCATCGGTTTGCCGAGCCGTCATTCTGGCCATCCTCTATCTGACCGGACTGCTCTTGCAGCGTCGCACTCATCTGTTGAATATGCTGGCCATCGCCGCTTTTGTCATCCTGTGTCGCTCGCCATTGGAGTTATTCGAACCGGGCTTTCAGTTGAGCTTTATCGCTGTGCTGGGCATCGTCCTCCTCTACGGCCGTCTATCCGTTTTACTGGAGCCCTGGCTGCATCGGATGCGGGATAAAGGGCATATTGCCGGCATCTGGATCATTGAACTTTTCTGCGTCTCGCTCGCCGCGCAGGTCGCCACCATGCCTTTGACAGTCTATTATTTCAATCGGCTCTCGCTGATTGGCATCGTTGCCAATATCATCGTGGTTCCGGCGATCAGCCTCATCGTGGCAATGGGTCTGGTCGCCCTTTTCGCCTCGTCCGTGTCTCTCAGTGTGGGCGCGATCTATATGGCTACGGCGTGGCTTTTATTGCACGTCTTGATCGTATTTGTCGAAAAGGTGCAGCATCTTCCGCTCGCCTGGCTGCCCTTGCCTTGTCCGTCCGCATTACACATGCTGATCTATGCGTCGTGTCTGCTGTCCTTCATCCTGTGGCCGCACCTCCGGGCGCGTAAATTTTTCTTTTTTATGACTCTATTTCTTTTAAATTTATTGCTGTGGACCGGAATAAGGCGCCATGATGGCCTCAAAGTGACGTTTTTTGATGTGGGACAAGGGGATGCGGCGCTGTTCGAATTTCCAAACGGCAAGACCATGCTCGTCGATGCCGGTGATCGGACCGATTATCTCGACTGCGGCCAAGGCATCATATATCCTTTTCTCGTCCGACAGGGGATAAAAAGAATAGACCATCTCCTGTTGACGCACAATCACTCGGACCATGTTGGCGGCGCGCCCTATTTGCTGGATAAAAAATGTGTCGGCCGCCTGGTGCGCGCGGTGGGGCATGATGGTTCTGCGCTGGATAGTCTCATTCAGGCGTGTGCAGCGCAGAACGGCGTATTGATCAAAAATGTTCAGGCCGGTGACACCCTGCTCATTGACGAAAATGTCCTCATTCTGATATTGCATCCGACAAAATGGTTCACCGGGCGCGCTGAAAATGTCTCTGACGCCAACAATTGCTCTATTGTCTTCAAGTGCGTCTATTTTGACCATGCCATCTTGATGACCGGCGATGCTGAAAAAGTGGCGGAAGCGTCGCTGCTCCGCTATAATGCACTTTTACGATCGCCGCTGGTCAAAATTGCACATCACGGCAGTGCGACAGCCGGAGATGCCGCCTTTCGCCGCCAGGTTCAGGCAGAGTGCGGCGTTGTATCAGTCGCCAAGTTCAACAGGTTTGCCCTGCCGTGCGAGTCGTTGCTGGCCGATTATGAGGAGGAAAGGACGCGCATTTTACGGACATCCCATGTCGGCGCTATTCAATTCATCCTCTATCCTGAGAAAATGGTTCAGTTATGAGCCGCAGCTTAAAAAATCTCTCATGATTGCATATTGCTTCTCTTTTCTTTATATTGTGACGAATTGAATTTGAAAAGATGCGAGGATGGAATCGCTGAAAATATCGGGCTTTCGAAATATCAATGCCCTCGTCAATGGACCGTTTTGGATATTGTTCGAGGCCGTCCGAATAGAGACAGGAACCCGACACCTGCTGCAGGTGCTGGACGAATCTGTCTCCCAAGACCGGGAGTTCGCGGCGCTTGTGCGCGAATCGCTGCACTTGTCTTCCGGCTTGCATCATGAAGCGATTCTGCAGCCGCATGCAGTCGAGGAGGCGTCCGGACGTCTTATCCTTGTCTATGAGTTTTTTAACGCTCGATCGCTGCAGACGATGCTCGATTCGCATCTTCCCTTTGTCGAACGACGCGTGACGACCATCGTCAGACTGATCGCGGAAGCGTTTCAATATGCTCAGATTCGCGGCGTTCGACACGGCTGGTTGAGTCCACAGGTCATCCTCCTGGCAAAGTTTCAGGATGAGGTCAAGATCTTTGGCTTTAGCGCCGACGCGATGCTCGCCTACCTCTATGATAAAAGACAGGATATCGCGGCATCTGTCAATCCCTATCTTCCGCCGGAGAATCTGGCATTGGCGACGCAGCCGGCGCCGGACGATTGCTATGCCCTGGGCGTCCTGTTTTATCAGCTGCTGCTGGGCAAATTGCCCTTTGCCCAGGAAAAAATAATCGATCTCAAGCAGGAAAAGTGCACCACCATCATTCCCCCCAATAAAGAGAATCCCAAAATCTCGCACGCTGTCTCCGATATGGTGCTGTCTCTTCTTGATCCCAGGCCACAGAGTCGAGCGGGATTGAGTTCCCTTCTCAATATCCTCAAACCGCCGACGGAAGACAATGTCCATTTGAACGGAGCGCCTGCAGAAGGGGAGTCGAGGATGTCGCGGGTGCGAGGAATGTTCAGGCATGTGAATCCCGTCTCCAAAAATCTCGTCGGCAGCAGAAAGAGAATCG
>RQOI01000289.1 GCA_003854995.1 Candidatus Zhuqueibacterota bacterium | reverse complement strand
TTCTCCTACAGTTCACGCCATTTTGCCATTGGTGCTGGACTGACCTATTACAGGTTTTCTTCCAGCCGCCAAACCGGACATGTGACCACCGAATTCTGGTCGCACAGCAGAATTTCCGGAACGCCTCATGGTGAAGATCCAGTTTCCGGTCTCCCCTGGTCAGGCACGATTGGCGCGGATTTGGATATTCATGATCATCCGCTGACCGCCACTTACAATTTTGACATCTCGGGCCATCGCTATGCCCTAACTCTCGGTGGGGCGATGAACTATAAACTCCTCTCCCTAGGCGCGTCCTATTCGAACGGATTGAAAGGGAGGATCAGGGGAAATTACAATATTACCTCCGTGACGACAGTCGGGTATCCGCAGGAAAGTCTGTATTCCAATGTTGCGCTTGACTTTAGCACTTCACCGCATGTCACTGGGAACGTCAGCCTTTCCCTGAATGAATTTTCGAAGGACACCCTCTCTTCGAGCGACAACGGTGAGATGCAGATCGGCGGCTATCAGTCTTTTTCCTTCGGCGCTCATTTTCTGATCTTTGGCATTTTTCTGGGTACTGAAGTTCCAAAATCATACCCCGATTTAATGACCGCGCATTTCGGTGTTTATACTGATTTTCCGCTGCCTAAACTGCCCGTTCGGCTGAACCTCGGTTTTATTCAATGGATCGATGCCGTCAGCAGTGCGCTGGATTCCAGCGTTCCCTATCGCGTGGTGACACATGTGGGCGGAGGCATCGCCTTCCAGCTGCCAACGCAAAAATGGCTGAACTATGGCGACTACCCCGCATGGGTGAGAATCGGACTGCGCAGCTCGCTCACCTCCTACGCTTTGGATATTCTTGAGAGCAAGTCAAATAAAACAGTTGATCAAGAATTACCCTCACCCCTGGAAAACCTGACGCTCAGTGTTGGCATGGACGTGCCATTCTAAGTCGTCTCACTCAACGAACCTGGAAAGAATGAGCCGATCCTTTATCTGAATCGGTTCATTATAAATGAGAATAGAAAAGATTATCTCTGCAAGCAAGGGCAAGAGGCCCTATGCCATTTCCCGTCCAGGGATGGAATCCCTGAACGAACGAGTGCCCTTTCCCTTCCATGGACGGAATCCCTGAACGAACGGCGTGTCCAACAAAGTATTTCCTCAACGAACGGGGCTCCATAATGTTCGTCCAGGGATTCTTTCCGTGGACGCAGAGTCAACTGGGGCTTCCAGCCCTGGTTATATCAAACGCCTTGCACCGATAAATTCACGATCATTTTCACTCTTTTATAGCGGCTTTTCCTGCACGCTTTATTAAAAGCCAAGCTCTCGCTATCGCAACAGGAGCATCGATTTCGTCTTGACAAACGAACCAGCCTGCAGCCGATAAAAATAGACGCCGCTCGCCACAAGACCGTTCTGAGCCGCGCCGTCCCAATGAAGCGCATGCTGACCGACCGCATAAAAGCGATCCGTCAGCGTTCGCACTTTTTTGCCGGCGAGGTCGAATATCTCCACCGTGACATGTTCGGGCTGCGGAATGCTGAACACAATCGCTGTCCGGGGGTTGAACGGATTCGGATAATTGGCGAGATGATAGCCTGCCAGAAATGCGCGAGAACCGACGCGCGACGCGCCGGTGATCAAATCCCTGGCCGCCTGAAACTTGGCGTTACGATCCGGATCTGCAATGTCATCCGTCAATCCCCAGCAACCGTAGCGATTGTAGGCGCTCGTCAGGGTGAACTGAATGGCCAGATTGCCGCCGAGCTGGAAAAAGGCATCATCGATGTTATATTTAAAAATCTCGCCCATGCCGGCGCTGCGCTCGGCGCTGATCCTGTTGTCGAGGTTGGTCGTGCTCCCGCCGCCATGATCCGAGCCGCCCTCGTAAGAACAGAATCCGCCCGGCAGGCCGAGCTCGGCCGCCTTGGCTATCCACTGCTTGCGTCCCGCCTGATTGCCGCTCGGCTCATCCATCTGCGAGTTTATGCTGCTGCGACAGTCCTGCAGGATCTTGTCCACGCTCTCGCCCGCCTCGGCGCCGCCGCTGTAATAGGTCTGACAGGCCAGTGCATAGAGGTATTGATTGACATCGCCGTAGGTCTTTTTTATATAATCGAGCATGGGCTGCACCCACCATTTCAGCATGGGCGCGTGACTGCAGAGCACGATCCTGATTTTGTCATTCAGCGATCCCGCGCCGTAGACGCTCTCGAAAATCTGCGCCAGCTCGACCGTGCGCCGGGCGTGATTCTCCCGTTCGTTGATGCCCAGCGTCGACGCCTGCTCTTTGCTGTATTGCGTCTGCTCGTAACCGGGCGCCGTGTTCCAGACTTCATTGCTGCTCTCGACATAGATATCCAGGTCGGGATGCAAGTTTTCCTTGAACAGCAGGGCCAGTTGGGTGACGTAATCGGCCGTGGCAGAGACGGGAATATTGATCCACGGATCGATCTGCGTCGCGTTCGCCAGCTCGATGACGTACTCCCAGGCCGCGCCATCGGCTTTGCCGATCAGATCGAGGCGCGCCTGCGAGGCATCCGTCGGCAGCTTGCGGTCGGCCCACTCGAGGACGCCCGGAAAGGCCGGATCACAGCCGTCGACGCCGGTGAAATCCTTGTAGCGGATGGCGGCAAATCGCGGTGTGGTCAATGCGCGAATCAAATCATCGGTGAATATCTGTTCAGTATCGGTATCATAGCCGGGCCGAATCATCTTGAAATCGGTCAAGCCGCTGTTGAGATCATCCTCCGGCGTCCGGCGCGTCTGGGTGAACGAGAGGACGAAAAAGCCATAGCCGTCCTCGTGCGGTTCCGGCAGGACATACTCGAATGTCGTCCGGTTCTGATCCGCATCAAAGATCACATTTCGCACCGTCCCTTCTCCCTGGGACTGCACGGCCGCCTGGCCGCTGAAGGAGCAGGTATAGACGCCGCTCCAGTCGACGCGATAGTTGTCCGGATCGTCGATCTCTCCCGCCCATTCAGCCACCGGCCGGGCATCGATCAGGAACATCGCATTGACGAGCGGCCAGCCGCGCTCATCGAAATCGTCCTCCTCCAGAGCCGCCCAGCTGCCCGGTGCAAGCCAGCGGTGATTTTCCTTTACCACATCGACAAACGTGCCGCCGCGCTCCGGCAGACTGATATTGACGCCGAGACCGGCGGCCATGACAGCGCCGCAAGTGAGCAATAGGAGTATACAGAGAACTGATTTGCCATTGTAGTGAATCATCCGAACGCCCTTTCCTGCTGTAATACAAATCAACAACATCTTGTTTTTCTAGCAAAGTTTAAAGCCAACCGCCGAGGACGCCGAGATTCGCAGAGATTTTGCCCGATTTCGCGTCTTTTCCTCCGTGATTCTCGGCGCTCTCTGCGGTTTAGATTTTTTTGGTCACGGCCAAAGGTCGCGCCAAGAATGAAGATTTGCTTTTCAGCCCTAAAATAGATATATTTTCAGTAAAAGACAATCATAACGGACACCCTGCGCACATGACCGCCATCTCCCGCGAATTCCAGATCTTTGCCAAACCCGCCGGCGCGCGCTGCAATCTGGCCTGTGACTATTGCTACTATCTGGAGACTGCAAAACTTTACCTAGACGATCTTTGCATGCCGACGCCCATCCTGGAAGAGTACATCACCCAGCGCATCGAAGCGACCGCCGAACCGGTGATCACCTTTTCCTGGCACGGCGGCGAGCCGACCGTGCTGGGCCTCGACTATTTTCGCACGATCGCCGCGCTGCAGCGCAAACACAAGCCGGCGAACCGTCGCATTGCCAACGGCATCCAGACCAACGGCAC
>RQOI01000288.1 GCA_003854995.1 Candidatus Zhuqueibacterota bacterium | reverse complement strand
TTTGAAAGCGATTGCGGCAATGGCCAGTTTTACGCTTTTCGCTGCCGCGCTGACGCTGTCGTCGATACCAGTGCTGCGTATTTTTCGGTGACTATATTCCCCCGCATGGTGACCGATTATCTGACGATTTATGCGACAACCCACAGACCTGCAATCCTCAAAATTCGCATCACCAAAGATGGTGAATACATCGAGGAACACGAATATCGCATCAAAGATTCGGTGATCGGCATGGACGTGCGCCATTTGACCGAGGGCAGGTATGTCATGGAAATTTACCTCGATGGCGAACAGAAAATGAACCGGCGCTTCAACAAGCGGACATTGAAAAATTGAAAATTCATCATCTGATTTTCGCAATCGGCGTGGCCCTTTTGTGCAACTGCAGCGCCAACAAAATAAAAATTGTAGAAAACGGTGCCAGCGATTATAGAATCGTCAAGCCGGTGAATGCGACGACGGCCGAAGAAAAAGCGGCGGCTGAATTGCAGCGCTATATCGCCGAAACAAGTGGCGTTGAGATTCCTGTCGTCACAGATGACGCGCCCGTGGACGAATTCGAGATCCTCATCGGCCGCAACGCCCATTTACAAAAGGGGGAGCGCGTGAAATGGGATGAACTGGGGGCAGATGGTTTCGTCATCCAGACATCAGGTCCAACGTTGATCCTCGCCGGCGGCGCAGGCAAAGGCACCCTGTACGCCGTGTACAGCTTGCTGGAGGATCATCTTGGCTGTCGATTCTACGCGCCGGACGTCATCAGCCTTCCTTGCCATGAAAAAATCATCATCGATAAAACCAATGAGGTGCAAGTCCCCTGTTTCACCTGGCGCGAGACGCTGCATTATCTACCCAATGTGAGTCAGGACTATGCCGATTGGCACAAATTGCACAACCGCGACGATGCGAGAAGAGAGTGGGGCATGTGGGTGCACACCTTCGATGATCTTGTGCCAGCGGAGCGTTATTACGACGACCATCCTGACTATTTCAGCGAATGGAACGGCATCCGTATGCGAGATGGCCAACTCTGTTTGAGCAATCCTGATGTGCTGTACCTCAGGACAGAGGTAAAATATATTTACATACTTTCCATACATCAGTGAATGCGCAAGCCCGCTATGTAAAAATTTTCGCCGAGTCGTTGAAACAATGTCCAGCATGGCACCGGGGCGCCGGTCAACCCGCATGGATTTTCATTGACGAAGTGATTGTGAATTAAAGGCCGCATGAACAAAGAAAGGACATTCGCATGTTGAAAAAGAATAGCGCGCTCATTTTGCTGCTTTTGTACGCCACTTTTCTCCTCGCTCAGCACGGGGAACAGACCTACTATCCCGATCCTGATGTGACCATACAAAAAAGAATAGCCGAATGGCAGGATCTGAAATTCGGTTTGCTGATGCACTGGGGCGCCTACAGCCAGTGGGGCATCGTGGAGTCGTGGTCGATCTGTCCCGAAGACTATGGCTGGTGCGAGCGAAAAATGGGCGCTTCTCCGGACGACTATTTCGCCT
>RQOI01000287.1 GCA_003854995.1 Candidatus Zhuqueibacterota bacterium | reverse complement strand
CTTTCTCGCCCCAATGAAAGAAAAAGAATACACTCCCGCCATTCTCATAAAAATGGCCGAGCTCTATGAAAATCGCAACACCTACTCGGAGGCCATCGCTGTTTATCGCATGCTGCTCGAGTTCTACCCCTATCATCAGAACGCCCCAGAATATTACGCTAAAATTGTCCAGGATTATGAGGCTGTTCAAGACATCGCAGCAGCGAATCGAACACGCGAAGAGATTGTCGATTATTTTGGCCCGGGCAGTCAATGGAGCAAACAGCATCCACAGGGTAATTTGCATGCAGCCGGCTTGAAAATGGCCAGAGACAATCTCATCGCTCTGGGCGCTTTTTTCCAGACGCAGGCGCAGCTGCCGGACTCTGCTCATTTGTATGCTGTCGCCATCCTGAAATATCAGGAATATATCGCTAAATTTCCGCACGAAGAAAACAGCAGTGAAATCGGCTATTTTTTGGCAGAGTGCTTTTTTCATGCGAACAGATACGCTGATGCCGCCGAGGCATATCGCGCGGTCGTCAACTATCCTGACTCACCCTATCGCGAAAAAGCTGCCTATAACCGCATCTTTAGCTATGTGAAGATGAAAGGGTCCCCTGAATCAAAAAAAGAGCTCACAGTTGAAATTCCCAACTTTATCGCCACCGCAGACACAGCCGTCGTGCACGTCGCTGATCCAGCGGATGGTGATATCCTGACCTCCTGCAACGATTTCTGCCTGCAATTCCCGAACAGCAGTTGGCTCGATCAGGTCTATATGAAATATGGCCAAATCCTGAACGATAACGGCGCCTATCCGGACGCGGTGAAAGTGTATAAAAAAGTAATTGACCTCCAGCCGGCGAGCCCGTACAAAGTCGCCGCGGCGATGAGCGCCGGGCAATCCTATTTTGATGACGGTGATTTCCAGCAGGCGCTGGAGTGGTTCAGCGCCATTCCCAAGGCATTTCCAGACTCGACAGATCAGATCGATCGCGCCGTGCGCATGGCGGCCTCCGCGCAATTCAAGATCGCCGAGCAGCTGAGCGCAGCCGGGGAATCGGGCCAGGCAGCCGCGGTTCTGCTCGCCCTTGCGCATTCCTCAAGTGACGCGACCTTTCAGCAACGGGCGCTTTTTGAAGCGGCAGCGCAGCTGCAAAGAACGGACAGTCTTGCCGCGGCCGCACGAACGTATGAGCGTTTGGCCAGCGCGCACCCCGGTTCAGAGCTGAGCGATAACGCGCTGTATCAGGCCGGCTCGCTTCGCGAGTCTCTCGGCGACTGGTCTCTGGCCGCAGCCAACTATATGAAAATATTCGATTCCTATCCCGAGTCAAGAGTCAGAGAGCAATCGCTGAAAAACGCCCTATCGTGTTATGAAAATAGCGCCGATTGGCCGGCAGCGAAAAAGTGCTGTCAACGCTACATCGAGACTTTTCCCGATAGAACCCTCGAACTCATCGAATTCACCTGCAAAGCCGGCGATATGGCCTACAAAAACAATCAAGTTGCTGAGGCAAGATCGTTTTTCGAAGAGGCGGTGCGGTCTTTTCATCGATTTTTGATCGCCGGCGAGACAGTCGACAGCTATTTTGTCGCCCAGGCGCAGTTCATGATCGGCGAGATATTATACGCAGAATACATCAAGCTCGATCTGCTGCCGCCTTTTGACAAAAACCTGCAGGTCAAAATTGCCTCTTTCACTGAGGTCGTCAAAGCATACACTGAATCGATCAAGTATCAAATCGCCGATTGGTCGACGGCCTCTTCGCACCGCATCGGCATGTGTTTTGAGGAATTTGTGCGCGCCTTTTTGCAGGCGCCCATACCCGACGACTTGGATGCGGCGCAAATTCAGCTCTACAAGGATAAATTGGCTGAAAAAGCGCGACCCTACAAAGAGAAAGCACTGGAGACCTATATCAAAAACGTCGAACAGGCCGAAGCGAACGGCATCGAGAACCGCTGGGTGACGGACAGCCGGGGACGCATCCAGGTATTGAGGCAGGAGCTGCAGTTCGGCGGCCAGACGGATATGAGCTCAATCAAAGGATCGTGATGAAGACACACACCTCTTTTGCATGCGCACTCCTAATCGCCATCACATCCGCAGCTCTGCATACGACAGCCATCGCGCAGACCAGGACAGTCCAGCCAGATAGCTCAGAGTCGATGATGAAGGTGGAGCAAAAGGACGTCAGAATATTCATCGACAAGATAGAGATCGAAGGTTGGCTGGAAAAGCCGCAGGCTGTTTTCATCCTGCCAGGGCAGACGCCGGATATCGATGACATTCAGATCGAGCGCTCCTTTATGAAAGAGTTGTTCCGGCCCGTCGAAAAGAGATTTACCGTCGAGACCCAATACAGGCCGGAATATTCGAAAAAACGCCGAGATGTCATCGAATGGTGAGAAGAAAATTACGAATTACGAATTACGAAT
>RQOI01000286.1 GCA_003854995.1 Candidatus Zhuqueibacterota bacterium | reverse complement strand
TCCGAGTAGGTATAGTAGGGATGAATGGCGAGCGAGACCAGATAGGTGGCAATGGGATATCGTTCCTGCCACTGGTATCTCTTGAATCCGTTCTCCCCAATGACATCGACCAGCTTGCCGTTCGAGGCCACGATGAGATCGGAACACACCTTCACGCTGATATCGACCGAGTCGGCTTTATCGACGGGCGCATCCTTGCACGGCCACCAGTTGCGGGCGCCGTACGGCTCGCTCAGTGTCCATATCATGGGCTTGCCCGCAAAAGTGTCAAAGCCAAAAGCGCCAAAGCCGCTTTTCGAGGGTTTGCCATGGTAGAGGACGCGCGTCGTAAAGAGCGCATCGCGAACGATCCGCCTGTCGGGCATCACGGTCAAAATGTCATTCGCATGCGTGAAGGCTGCGGGCGCGCCGTCACAGAAAACCGAGTCCACGATCATGTCATCGAGAAAATCCAAATCCACCGCCTCCAGACCAGTCGCACCCGCGATCGCGCGCATGCTCACATCGCCAAAGAGCGTTTGCGAGGCGACATCCGGAAAGAGATCGAGGCCATAAAAAAGGACGTCGTAGAGCATTTGATTTTCTGTCAGTTGAAAATTCGCCTCCTGCAGACGTTCGACGAGCGCCTGTTTGGCCTTTGCCTCAGCGATGATAGGCGCCTTTGACATCCGTTGTTCATCGGCGAAAATGGTCATTGTCAGCATCAACAAGAGCGCTATATATTTCATGCGAGCCTCATTAAATTCAGCGAGCGGGATGACTGTGCGATGACTGTTCAGTGCACGAATATTCCGGACGCCTCGTTCTATTCCACCTTTTTGTATTCGCTCCAGCCGCCGTGCGTCACGTCCACTTTGATCGCCCGCACCGCATCGCCGTCGAGGACGAACTCGTATTCAGCGTCGACGAACTTGCTATAAAAGCGCGTCTCGGACTCGGCATAGAGCGGCTGGCCGCTGCTGCCGCCGGGATGGTTTGAATAGAGCTGGCCATCGGACAGTGTGATCCGCACTCTGCCGCCGCGACTTTCATAGACGCCGACATATTTCTGCAGCTGCCCCTGACCCAGGATGAGCTCGGCTCGATACGCATCCGGCCTACCGGTTGCCGGCAGCTCGCGCACCCACACATTGCGATAGCGCACCGGATTGCCGTGATCCTGAAATGCGAGCGGCAACTTGCCGGGGTGCGGTTCGTATGGGCTTTTGCTGCACCAGTTCGTCGGACCCTTGATCTCCACGTGATCCTGGGTGAGGACGCCGTTTTGCATGACCGTGATGATCGCGGGTTTGAGCAGCTCACCGGCGGCATTGAACCGCGGCGCCTTGAAGATGATATCATAGCTCTGCCATTCGCCCGGTTTACGACAGACATTCACCTGTGGCGGATACTGGCCATAGATAGCGGAGCACTGGCCGTCGGCATAGGTCACATTGTCGTACGAGTCGAGCACCTGCACCTCATACCTACCCATGAGAAACACGCCGCTGTTGCCGCGGCCCTGGCTGTCGCCTTCCGGCGGCGTCGGCGTCATGAATTCGACGTGCAGCTGGCAATCGCCAAAGCCCTGCAGCGTGCGCACATAACCGGCGCCGCGGACCGATTCCATGTAGCCGTCCTTGACGATCCATCTCGACGTTCCCCCATCCATGGCGCGCCAGTTCGACAGATCAGTGCCGTCAAACAGCACGATGGCATCAGAAGGTGCGGGGCCAACCTCATCGTCGGGGCCGGCCGGCGTGACAATGGCCGGTCGCGGCCGATTCCAGTCATGCACCCGCCAGGATGCGCCATCTGTCGCGGTTGCTTGCGCCCACATCGGGGCTGACCAAAACATCAGCATGGAAAGTGCGAGTAGAGCGGTTTGCACGGTTGAATTTTTCATAGCTGGTTCTCCTGTTTGAGTGAATTTATGCGGAACAATCAATGCAGCATCTGTTTTGGCTTTTTCGTAATCCATACCTTTATGATTCTTGTCTCGCTGGCCTCAAGTACTTTGAGTTTGAATGTCGTAAAATCTATAGATTCGCCGGTCTGCGGAATTCGACCCAGCGCGTGCATGATCAAGCCGGCGATCGTCACATAATCGCCGTCAGGTAATTTTATGTCAAAGCGTTCGCGCAATTCGTCGACGCTCGTCTTGCCGTCAACGATGAAAGCAGCATCGCCCGTCGACTTGACAGTGTGCGGATGGTAATCAAATTCATCCGCAATCGCGCCGACCAGTTTTTCAACGATATCCTCTATCGTCACCAGTCCCGCGGTGCCGCCATGCTCATCCACCGCGATGGCGATGCTTTTGTTGGCGCGCTGCAATGTGTGCAGCGCCTCCGTCACCTTTGTGCTCTCCGGAAGAATCATTGCCGGACGCACGGGCGGTCGTTCATCGAATGGCTCGATAAAGTCCCAAGCATAGAAAAAGCCCACAATATTGTCCAGGTCGCCGTCGTAAGCCGGCAATCGAGAGTAGCCGCTTTTCGTGAACATCGCCCTGATCACTTCCAGAGAGTCGTCTTTCTCGACGCCATAGATCTCTGTCCGCGGCACCATGATATCCCACAGGCGCTTGTCGCGAAATCTGAGCGCGCGCGCCAAAAGTTTGTGATTTTGGGCGGTGAAATCGGAGCGAGACGAGTATTCCCGCACCAGAACGAGCAGGTCCGCTCTGGAGAACAGCGCTGCATCGGTTTGGCGTCCGATGGCGCGCACCAGCAGCGTCGACAACCGCTCAGCCAGCCAGATGAGCGGATAGAAAAGGAAATAAAAGAGCGCCAAAACCTTGATGGAAAGACGCAGCAACAGATTCGGCATTTGTGCGGCGATCGATTTCGGCAAAATCTCGCCGAACAGGAGCAAAAACAGGGTGGTGAAACTCACGAGCAGTGCGTCGTTCACGAAGGATGAAAAGACAACGACAGCCAGCGATGAACAGGCCACCATGACGATATTATTGCCGACGAGGATGGTCGAGAGAAAACGTTGATCGCTCACGAGCACACGCGCCCCGGACCTTATCTTGTCATCATCGCGGTGGGACAATCGAATTTTCAGTCTGTTTGCAGAAATGTACGCTGTTTCAGATCCAGAGAAAAAAGCGCTCAACAACAGCGTCAGCAGGAATAATAGGCTCTCGACCGTCAGCATCAGGTCACCACGCTCGGTTGCACCTGACCTGCGGTCGCATCAATAGCGCATCGAATGAACAGTGTGCTGAAATTTTTTCGCATCTGCAGAATCAACCAGACCGACTCGCCGTAATCGGACTCGACAATCTGACCCGAATATTTCTCTACGAGGGATAGAATTGCTTTCAACTGGTGATACGAGCAGTTCAGTTTTATCTTATCCTGAATATAGACCGTCTCGATCGTGGCGTTCTCCAGGGTGGCAAGCGCAACACCGCCATAGGCGCGAATGAGGCCGCCGACGCCAAGTTTCGTGCCACCGAAATAGCGAGTGACGACAACCGCAATATTCCGCAATTCCTGGCTGAGGATAGCGTTCAAGATCGGTTTGCCCGCGGTTCCGGCCGGCTCGCCGTCGTCGTCAAAGCGGGTGAGGTCAATTCCATGGCCAATGCAATAGGCGAAACAGTTATGGGTTGCGTCGTGATATTTTTTTTTTATAGAGGCAATCATCGCTTCCGCCTCGGCACGGCTTTTAACAGGAGAAGCACAGCAGATGAATCGGGAGCCCTTTTCCTTCATCTCCAGCGTCAAAGATTCGCGGATGGTTTTATAGCTGTCCTCACTCAAGAGATGTCCTCTTTCATGCTGCGGAGGGCATGGTTGGCGGCGGACTGTTCGGCTTTTTTCTTCGATGTGCCCGAGCCTATACCGACGGCCCGGCCGTTGATGACAGCGGACACTGTGAAGATTTTCAGATGATCCGGACCGCTCTCTTCATCGACGCGGTAAAAGGGGCCATCAAGATTCAAGCTCTGGCAGTACTCCTGCAGCAGGCTTTTGTTATTGCGCAGATGATCGTCGCGCAACAAGCTGTCGAGGCGCTGCGTGACGTGACTGTAGATGAAGCTGCGCGCCTGCTCAAGGCCGCCATCGATATAAATGGCGCCGAGCAGCGATTCGACCGCATCCGCGAGGATTGAGTTCCGCTTGCGGCCACCCGAGCGCGCTTCAGAGTCATTCAGCAACATATACTGGCCCAGATCGATCTCTTTCGCAACCGTCGCCAGCAGGCGCCCGCTCACCAGCAACGACTTGTAATTCGTCAGTATTCCCTCGGTTTCCTGCGGAAAGTTCTTGTAGAGGAATTCCGTGACAACCATGCCAAGGACGGCATCACCCAGCAGCTCGAGCCGCTCGTTGGAGGCGCTGCGCCCTTCGCCAGTTGCCGTCAGATAGGAACGATGCTTCAATGCCTGCAGAAGGATGGAGTGATCTTTGAATGTGTAATTGATTTTTTTACAGAGCTTTTGAAGGGATGCAGGGACGACTGCTGTTTGTCTTTCATCGACTCGTTTTGTCAAAAGGTTCTTGAACCACTGCAGACTCATGGAGACCTATTCAGTAAACTTTTTGAACGCCAGACAGACGTTGTGCCCGCCAAATCCGAATGAATTCGACAGCGCCCAGGTGAAATTCTTTTTTATGGCTTTATTGGGGGTATAGTTCAAATCGCATTCCGGATCCGGCGTCTCATAGTTGATTGTCGGATGAATGATGCCATGGCAGAGTCCCAACAGCGTCGCCACAGCCTCCACCGCGCCGGAGGCGCCCAGCAGATGACCGATCATCGACTTGGTTGAGCTGACAGCAAGTTTGCAGGCGTACTCGCCAAATGATTTTCTTATGGCTTCAGTCTCGACCTTGTCGTTATATGGCGTCGATGTGCCGTGGGCATTGATATATTCAACCTGTTCCGGCGCGATGCCGGCATCGCGCATGGCGATATTCATAGCGCGCATGGCGCCGTCGCCGCCGGGAATCGGGGCGGTGATGTGATAAGCGTCCGCGGTGAAGCCGACGCCGACGATCTCGCCATAGATTTTTGCCTGGCGCGATTTTGCATGTTCCAGCTCTTCCAGCAGCAGGATGCCGCCTCCTTCTCCGATGACAAAGCCATCGCGATGCAAATCAAAAGGCCGACTGGCGGTTGCCGGATCGTCATTGCGGGTCGAGAGCGCCTGCAGGGCATTGAAGCCGGATAGGGCCATATTCGAAATGGAAGCTTCGCTGCCGCCGGCCAGCATGCCGATCGCCCTGCTGGTGCGGATGGCGTGAAAGGCTTCGCCGATCGCGTGCGAAGCGGACGCACAGGCTGATGTGGTGCAGTAATTGATGCCTTTCAGTCCATGTTTGATGGAGATATAGCCGGCGGAAATATCGGAGATGAGCATCGGAACGAAAAATGGACTGACCTTGCGGGGGCCGCCCTCGAGGTAATTCAGGTACTGTTTTTCAAAAGTGGGCATGCCGCCGATGCCGGAGGCGACGATGGCGCCAAAATAGTCCCTATCGACGCTGCTGAGATCGATGCCGGAATCGACGATCGCTTCATCAGCGGCGACAAGGGCAAATTGGGTGAACCTCTCCATGCGCCGAACCTCTTTGCGATCGATATAGTCAGCGGGATCAAAATCTTTAACCTCAGCGACGATTTTTGTCTTGTGCGGTCCCGGATCGATCAAAGTTAACGGCCCGACGCCGTTCGTTCCGACTTGCAGATTTTGCCAGAATGTGCCGACATTGTTACCGATGGGAGTTATAACTCCCATACCGGTCACGACAACTCTTTTCAGCTCCATCAGACACCTATATCTTGCAGCTCAATTTGTCAGCCGTGATTTGACTGTGTAAATGAGGATGAAGAGAGGGATAGCAAATCTATCCCTCTCGAGCGATTCGAGGCCGTGTCAACCTTTTTTCTTTCTCATATAGTTGAGAGCGTCGCCGACGGTCTTGAGCTTTTCAGCCTCTTCGTCCGGAATTTCTATGCCGAATTCTTCTTCAAATGCCATCACCAGTTCGACCGTGTCCAGCGAATCTGCGCCCAAATCGTCGATGAAGGAAGCACTTTCAGTGACTTCGCTGGCATCCACGCCCAGTTGCTCAACGATAATTTCTTTTATGCGATCTTCCACAGACATTGACTTGTCCTCCTGAAATTAGAGTGAAATGGGTTCTGTTTTCTATTCTATTTACATAACCATCCCGCCATCGACGTGCAGCACCTGGCCGGTGATATAATCGGAGAGCGGACTGACCAGGAACAGCACGGCGTTCGCCACGTCCTCTGTTTGTCCTGCGCGCTGCAATGGTATGATGGTTAAAAAAGCCTCTTTTGCAGAATCCGGCAGATCCTTTGTCATGTCCGTTTGAATGTAGCCGGGTGCAATCGCGTTCACCTGAATATTACGAGCGCCGAATTCTTTTGCGACTGACTTGGTCAAACCAATGATGCCGGCCTTGGAAGCTGCATAGTTCGCCTGACCGGCATTTCCTATGACGCCCACGACCGATGCGATATTGATGATCTTGCCGCGTCTTTGCTTCATCATTGTTCGCGCTGCCGCTTTAATGCAGTTGAAGGTTCCTTTCAAATTGACGGCCATGACCGAGTCCCACTCGGCGTCACTCATACGCATGAGCAGGTTATCTCGCGTGATGCCGGCATTATTCACTAAAATATCAACTTTGGCGAATTTAGCAACAGATTCTTTCAGTAAAAGTTCCGCCTGGCTCCAGGTGGAAACATCCGCCTGCATGGCGATGGCATCCTGTCCCATCTCTTTGATCTTTTCAGCAATTGCCGATGCCCCCGGCGCATCGATGTCCGAGATGACCAGATCACAACCGGCGCGCGCCAGTTTGAAGGCAATAGCCGCCCCGATGCCGCGCGCTGCTCCTGTCACAATCGCTATCTGTCCTGTCAGATTTATCACAATAGCCTCTCCGATAGTTTTTCCAACTCTTCAACTGTGCCCACCGCTGTCGCATCAATCTGCCGGTCAATTCTTCGCAGGAGAAAAGTCAGTGTTTTGCCTGGTCCAACTTCCAGAAAACAGCGCGCGCCGCCTTGAACCATGTGCCGGATGGTCTCTGTCCACAACACGGGGCTGAGCAGTTGTTTGCCAAGAAACATTTTAATTTCAGCGGGATTCTCTGTGGCTTGTCCCGTCACATTTGAAAAAACCGGCACTGAGGGCCGGTCAAATTCGACTTTATCCAGTTCTACCAGGAACTCGTTCAATACGGGTTGCATCAGCGGTGAATGAAAGGCGCCGCTGACATTCAGCCGAACCGCCCGTTTGGCGCCAGCCTTTTGCGCCAGAGACATGGCCAATTCGACGCCGTTGACTGTCCCGGAAATGACAATCTGGTCCGGCGAATTGAAATTCGCCAGATCGACGAGCGCCCTGCGAGACGCGCGCTGGCAAATATTGTGAACAGCCAGATAATCCAAGCCAATGATGGCCGCCATAGCGCCCTTCACCCTCTCGCCGGCGTTCTGCATCAGCTGACCGCGAAGTTTGACGAGCTTGAGCGCCTGTGAAAATTCAAAAACATCCGCCGCTGCGAGAGACGAATATTCACCGAGGCTGTGGCCGGCGACCATACTCGGCAGGATGCCTCTTTCCTTCAATATTTCATTTATGACAAAGCTGTGGACAAACAGAGCGGGTTGCGTCTTGTCTGTCTGCGCCAGCTCTGCTTCCGGACCTTCGAAAGAGAGTCGCGCCAGATCGAATCCCAAGAGTTCACTGGCTTGTCCATATCGTTCCCTGACCGAGGCAAATTTATGATAGAAATCCTGCGCCATGCCCATAAATTGCGAGCCCTGGCCGGGAAATATAAATGCGCACTTTATCATCCGGATTTCAACTTTTTAGAATCGAACCGCAGCCGATCCCCAGGTAAAACCGCCGCCAAAGGCGACCAGGATCGCGACATCGCCCTGTTTTAAGCGGCCGTTCCTGCGAGCCTCATCGATCGCGATGGGAATCGATGCCGCTGAGGTGTTGCCATATTTATTGACATTGACATAGACCTTTTCCGGCGGCAATTTGATCCGCTTCGCAGTCGCGTCGATGATGCGAATGTTGGCTTGATGCGGAATAAGCAAATCGACGTCCGCTTGACTGAGGCCGGCTTTTACAAGGATCATCTCAGCTGCATCACCCATGCAGGTGACAGCATGTTTAAAGACATCGCGTCCCTCCATTTGTATGTACTGCATTTTCTCATGGTAATTTTGGGCAGTCGGCGGATTCTTCGTTCCCATCCCCTCCATCATGAGCAGATTGTGCAATCGACCATCACTCCTGGTATATGTTGCCAGGATGCCGCGATCATCATCCGATGGCTGCAGGACAGCGGCGCCGGCGCCGTCGCCAAAGAGGACGCAGGTGTTGCGATCGCTATAGTCGGTGATACGGGACAGGGTTTCACCGCCGATGAGGAGCACTGTCTTGGCTCGTCGCGTGGCAATGAAGGCATCCGCCATTTCCAAGCCATAGATAAATCCGGTGCACGTGGCCTGTATATCGAAAGCCGCCGCGTTATGGGCGCCAATATTCTTTTGTACAAAAACAGCGGTGGCGGGAAATCCGACATCGCTGGTGATCGTTGCGAAAATAATGACGTCCACCTCTTTCGCTTTCACCCTCGCATCCTTGAGAGCACGCAGCGCGGCTTCGGTGCCGAGATCAGAGGTGCACTGGCCATCTTGAACGATATATCTCGTCTCGATGCCGGTGCGACTTGTGATCCATTCGTCAGTCGTATCGACCATTTTTTCCAGATCAAAATTTGTCAGTACTTTTTCCGGAATACTGGCGCCGGTTCCGACAATTTTAGCAGCGGGTTGATTCCTCACACATTCCTTCTATTCGGTTTACTGGATCGTCTCTTTGTTCAGTTCTGAGGTACTACTCGACTATCATCGCGCAGAGGTAATGTGGCTTGTTCCTGTATGATATCATTTACATTTTCAGTGACAAATTTGAAAGCTGCAAGAATGGCATTTTTGATAGCATGCGGTGTCGATTTCCCGTGGGCGATGACGCAGCAACCCTGAACTCCCAACAAGGGCGCTCCCCCATATTCCTGATAATCGAACACCTTGCGAATGCCGTCAAGCGTTGGTTTCATGAGCAGGGCGCCAATTTGCGAGAAAAGATATTTTTTGACCAGTCGACGCATATTGATCTTGAAAAGGCCGTGTAGGCTTTCCGCGGCTTTGAGCACAATGTTGCCGACAAATCCGTCACACACGACAACATCGCAGATGCCGCGCACGATATCGCCCCCTTCGACATTGCCGACGAAATTACACGCGCAGTTCCTGAACAGCGAAAAAGCCTTGTTCGACACCTCGTTGCCTTTGCCCTCTTCTTGTCCGACGTTGAGCAATCCGATGCGCGGGCTGGCGATCTCGAACAGACGGGAAACGTAAATACTCCCCATAATGCCAAATTGCACCAAATCTTCGGGACGGCTATCAACGTTCGCACCGACATCCAATAACAATGTTGTTCCACCCGTCTGATTTGGCAGGAGTGAACCAATGGCGGGCCGGCGAATGCCGGCAACTCGCTTGAGGCCAAACAACGCGTGCGCCATGACAACGCCAGTGTTGCCGGCGCTCACAACAGCATCCACCTCCCGGTTCGCATGCAACCGCATGGCCACGGCGATGGAAGAATCTGTCTTTTGTTTGAGAGCAATGGCCGGCTTTTCCGTCATCTCGATCGTTTGCGATGCGTGCACGACGGATAACGGCAGATCTTGGGTGCGAAAATGTTTGGCAATTTCTCTTTCGATTGCTCCCTGATTGCCCACCAGCACAACCGAAAATCGTCCTTTTGAAACTCGAGCCGCTTCAATACCGCCATGTACCGCATGCTGAGGAGCGTGATCTCCTCCCATCGCGTCTAATGCAATTTTTATCAAGTCTACTCCAGGTCCAAAAGCATTTCACCTCAACGTCATCGTCATCGTGGACAACCGAGGGTGGTGAACTACGATTCTCGCGGAAGAAATATGGAACGACCCTTGTAGTAACCACAATTTGGACAGGCTCTGTGGGGCAATTTGGGTTGATGACAATTGGCGCATTCTACGACGGTCGGCGTTGCCAATTTCCAATTTGCTCTGCGTTTTGCCTGTCTTGATCTCGAATGTCGTCTTTTTGGTAAAGGCATGTTATCCTCAAAATGATAGACTATTTATTCTCAAAGGTGATGTTTTTCAGTGCCTCCCAGCGCGAATCGGTTTTCTCATTGGCGCACGTGCACTGTTCATGATTAAAGTTGACGCCACATATCGGGCAAAGACCTTTGCAATTTTCCCGACATATTTTCTTGTAGGGTATCGCTAATAGCAATGATTGACGAATCGAATCTGTGATGTCAATTTCCGTCGTCGAATCACTGATCAGATAAACCTCCTCCTCTCCGCGATCAACGAGTTCACTATCCTTTGTCAAAATAGTGTCGATGGTCTCGCGCAAATCCAATTTGTAGGAATCGAGACAGACATCACATTCCAGGTTCACTGAGGTCGACAGCGTCGTTTTGACGTAAATCTCGTTGCTCACCTTGTCCAAATGGTGCACAATATGAACGGGATATGCAAACTCTATGAATTCTGCCAGGTCAATGTCCACAGATGCAACATCCAGCTCAAGACATGAATGACCCTCTTTTATCGCTGCAAAATTGAGCTTGACCACCGCCACATCCTCCAAAATAGCCTGAAAAGTTAGCAATTAATCCTAAAATAGTCAAGAAAAATTTCCCCATATCTGAACACTATTCATGCAATCTAATATACTGTTTTAATTGATCTTACACAATCATTGAACAAGAGCAAAACTGCGGGTTTCGTTTTGAGATCTCACCACAATTTTGCCAGGACATCCTCCAGCGTCGGTTTGCCGATCTCCTGCAAATCATAGTAAACGCGCGTCGCGGGCTTGTCGATTTCGATAATCCGGCGCAGATCGATCGGCGTGCCAATGATGACGGCATCGCATTCTGTCTTTGCGATGGTCGCGGCGAGGTCGCGCATCTGTTGCTCACCGTATCCCATCGCCGGCAGCAGCGCACCCGTCGCAGGATACTTGCGGAAGGTCTCCACCAGCGTCCCCTGCAAAAACGGCCGCGGATCAATGATCTCGGCAGCGCCAAAACGTTGCGCCGCAACGACGCCAGCGCCGAACTTCATTTCGCCATGCGTTAAAGTGGGACCATCCTCGACAACCAGAACGCGCTTGCCACGTATCATGTCGGGCTCCTCAACGTGAATGGGCGAGGCGGCATCAATGATGTCGGCCGTGGGATTGACAGCGCGAACATTGTTGCGCACGGTTTTGATGTCGCTCGCGTTCGCGGTATCCACCTTGTTGATGATGATCACGTTCGCCATTCGAACATTGGTCTCACCGGGATAATAGGACACTTCGTGTCCGGCTCGCAGAGGATCTGTGACCGTGATATGAATGTCCGGCCGATAAAATGGCGTGTCATTATTGCCGCCATCCCATAAAATCACGTCCGCTTCATCCTCGGCCTGCTGCAGAATCGCGCCATAATCCACTCCGGCATACACCACCGATCCGCTCACGATGTGCGGCTCATATTCTTCCATCTCCTCGATGGTACACTCGTGCTCTTTCAGGTCAGCCAGGGATTCAAAACGCTGCACCGCTTGTCGCACCAGATCGCCATAGGGCATCGGATGACGCACGGCGACGACCCTTTTGCCGTGCGATTTCAAGATTTCAGCGACGCGGCGAGTCGTCTGACTCTTGCCACAGCCCGTTCGTACGGCGCAGATAGCCACGACAGGCACCCGGGCCTTCAGCATGGTAAATTTCGGACCCAGCAATGAGAATGTGGCGCCCAGCGCATTGACGCGGGCGGCTTGATGCATGACAAAGTCGTACGACACATCGCTATAGGAAAAATAGACCTGATCGACGCCGTGCTGCCGGATCAAATCGGCCAACTGATCTTCGGGCACGATCGGTATGCCCTGCGGATAATTCGGTCCTGCCAACTCTGCCGGATAGAGACGCCCCTCGATATTCGGTATTTGCGTGGCAGTGAAGGCAATGACATCATAATCGTCATTTGCTCGAAATGCCGTGTTAAAATTATGGAAATCCCGTCCTGCAGCTCCCATGATGATGACCTTTGTACGTGACATAGTTCCTCCAGTTAGACGTTCATAAAGCTGTGGGTATCTTGTTTTCTGCGCGGGATGAGTTCACTGTCTTGCATGCAGATATTCGGACAAAACATCAGCGACATCAGCGTGACGATCCATGGCAAAGATTTTTTGCCGAATAGCGCCGGCGCATGGAAATCCTCGCAAATAGAGGGCGATCTGTTTTTTCATCATCTGAACACCGCGCCTGTCGCCATACGCCGCAACATTGAGCGCGAGGTGACGCAGACAAACCTCCACTCGCTCCGCAAAAGAGGGGGGTGAAGGCTCTTCGCCTGTCGCGAGGAATGTGCTGACATGTCGAAAGATCCACGGATTTCCGCACGCCGAGCGGCCGATCATGACGGCGTCACAACCGGTTTCCAGGAACATCCGCCGGGCATCGTGCGCTGTCCGCACATCACCGTTGCCGATGACCGGAATGTTCACCGTCGCCTTGACTCTTTTGATCAGTGACCAATCTGACAGACCTTTGAACTGTTGCGTTTGTGTGCGCGGATGCACCGCGAGCATCTGCACGCCGGCATCCTGCAAGCGCATCGATGTTTCCACCAGGTTGATCGAATCCGTATCCCAGCCGCTGCGTAACTTGGCTGAAATGGGAATATCCGTCGCCCGCACCGCGGCCAACGCAATCTTTTGCAGGAGGTTGATATCCCGCAGCAAAGCTGATCCGCCGCCGCGCTTGGTGATTTTGCGACTCGGACAGCCAAAGTTGATATCGATGGCATCCGGCCTTTTGCGCGCGATGATCTCCACAGCGCCCGCGATCGTCTCCGGCTCGGCGCCAAAGACCTGAATGACGATGGGCCGTTCTGACGCGTCGAATTCTGCAAGCGCAAGGGTCTTTTTCTGCTCGCGTATGGCGCCATCAGCGCTCACCATTTCCGTATAGACCATATCAGCGCCATACTCGCGACACAATCGTCGAAAGGGTGCATCCGACCAGCCGGCCAAAGGCGCCAAGACCAGCGGATATCTTTTCATCCCGAGAAATTTCACAGCACAATTTAAGCAAAAATCTTGATCGATCAACGTATTAAATAGAGTTCAGAGTAAAACTTCAATCTCGGGTGATAAACACTCTACAACATTGCGAAAATTTTAATATATCGCAGAGATCGCAAAGAAGCGCCGAGGTGCAAAGTCTGTTTTTCTCGGCGACTCTGCATTACAATTCTACAACATTATGTTTATTAGCACGTTGTTTCGTCAAGGAGAGAGAATTCGATCGTTCGGCATATCCATGTCCCTTACGGGATTTGCCG
>RQOI01000285.1 GCA_003854995.1 Candidatus Zhuqueibacterota bacterium | reverse complement strand
TTGTCGCTGAATTGTCGAACCAGCTCGGTGAAATCCTGGCCCGCGGACGCCTGTTGATAGACTTGTTGCGCTGTCGCGGAATCGGGCAGCGAAATCTCCTGCACCTTGACCCGCACGTTTTCCTCGTACAGATGCATATTTGCATTGTAATGATCCAAGAGCTCCTGATCCGAAATGTCAACATTCTGATCGATCTTGACGCGCTGTATTCGCTGTATCATGGTCGCTTCTTTCTGCTGCAAGACTGCCTCTTTGACGCGCGGGTGGTGCTGGACCCGATTACGATAGCCATGGTACAGCATAATTTTTCTCGGCACATTGCGATTTAAAAATTCGAGGACAGCGGCCGTGTCCTGCAGGGCAGGCCGTCGCATCGGCGAGATCCTTTCATAGGTGGTCAGCAGGTCCGTGAAGGTGTACTCGCCGCCCGCAAAGGTCGCGAGCGGCAGCTGCCGTTCACGCGCCGACAAGAATCCCATGAACTGGCGTGGATCTCGGCGCAAGTTGACCTTCTCTTCGCGGTTATTCTGCTCGGTCGCTTGAATCAACACCAGAACTGTGTCAATTTTGTCTTTGAGCATCTGTCCCTTGTATTTCTTCATCATGGCATCTCTATAGGCAAAATAGGCGCTGTCCAGTTTTGCGGCATTTTCGCGAATGAGTTGTCGCTCGATTTCTTCTTTTTTCTCTGCAAAGGATTGCTCCCCGACAGTGCGAATTTTTTCGAGTTTGACCAGATGAAATCCTTTGGTCGACAGGAATGGTTTGGATATCTGCCCCGGCTGCAGGGCGGCGACGCGTTGCATGAAGGGTTCGCCCCAGTCCTCCTTATCCCATCGAATGAATCCAAGATCGCCATTCTTGCCCGCGCTCTTGGCGTCTTTTGAATAGTCCCGCGCCAGCGCGCCAAAGTCCGCGCCGCGCAATACCCTCGCACGCAGCGAGCTCAGCTGTTCCAGCGCCCCTTCGGATTGCGACAGGGGTATGAAAATATGCCGAACCTGCCACTCTGACAAACTCAGCCGATAGCGTTCTTTGATCATTCTATTGGTGACGATCTTGCGGATGACATCCCGCTCGATCACATAGGACAAGACCTCGCGCGACTCGGCATCGCTCGTCCGCGCCAACACGAGCGAGTCCTGCTCAAAGCCGCAACGGTGGGCCTCCATTAATTTCAGTTTGTCTTCCGCGAGTCTGTTGACAATGTTCAAAGCCTCCTGCAGAGAGGTCGCCGTCCTGGCGGACTCGATCTCCTGTTCAAGAGCAGGCAGACCGATGAGATAATTGCCGACACGCGCCACTGTCTTGGGCCGCTCGCAGACGGAAAATATCAACATCAGTGAAAAAGCCAAAGATATCCGAACAAGTTTTTTTATCATCGCGGCATCCTCACAAACAGCTATCTTTATAATTTACAGGTATTTAAATCTTAATTTACGCAATTAAAGCATACTTTGCAAGAACTTTTTGGCGTTTGTCAGACGGGCGATGCGCGGCAGAGTCATGACAAAGCCGAGCTCGTTTTCGCCCTGCGCCAGTTCAAAACTGTCCGGCGCCTGCGCCAGAATTTTGCCCAGCCAGGGGCGAAACTGGTCTCCCTGCGGGATGGACGCGTAATCAAATTCGCCGGCGAGCTTGCCATTTTGAATGGTCACTTTTTTGAGGCGTAATTGGCGTGCGACAGATTTGATGAGAACATAGTCAATGAGATTTTGCACGTTTTCGGGCAATTCGCCGAATCGATCGATGAGTTCAGCCCGCATCTCTGCGATGGTTTCGCTGCTCTTTGCCTTCATCAGACGGCGATAGATGTCGACCCGTTCCGCTTGCGAGGTGACATAATCCTCCGGGAGATAGGCATCCGCATCGCACTCCACCTTCGTCTCAAAGCCATCATCGAATTCAATGTTCTCGTCCACCTGCAAATCAAGCCGAATCTCGGCGATCGTCTCCTGGATGATCTTGGTGTACAGTTCATAGCCGAGGGCATTGATAAAGCCCGCCTGTTCTGCGCCGAAGATATTGCCGGCGCCGCGGATTTCCAGATCGCGCATGGCAATTTTATAGCCTGAGCCCAGCTCAGCATTTTCCTGTATGGTTTGCAGTCTTTTTATGGCATCGCGGGTCATCTTGCGCATGGACGGGATGAGCAAGTAGGCGTAGGCTTGCTGATCGGATCGCCCGACTCGCCCGCGCAGTTGATACAGTTGCGCCAGGCCAAATCGATCCGCCCGATTGATGATGAGCGTATTGGCGTTCGGCATATCGATGCCGGATTCAATGATCATGGTGCAGACCAGGACCTGCACTTTGCCCTGCATAAAACTGAGCATGACCTTTTCCAGCTGATGGCCATGCATTTGGCCGTGCGCGACCGCGATGGTGGCTTCAGGCACGAGCTCATTCAACAGGGCGGTGATGCCATAGATCGACTGCACTCTGTTGTGCACGAAAAAGACCTGGCCGCCGCGATCCATCTCCCGCAAGATCACCTCGCGAATGAGTTCGTGGTCAAATCGACTGACCTCTGTTTTGATGGCGAGTCGGTTATGTGGCGGAGAATTGATGATGGACATATCCTTGGCGCCCATGAGAGCGAGGTGCATGGTGCGCGGAATGGGTGTTGCGGAGAGCGTGAGTGTATCGACGGTCTGTTT
>RQOI01000284.1 GCA_003854995.1 Candidatus Zhuqueibacterota bacterium | reverse complement strand
GGCGATGCGCTGTCGAGCATGCAGAACTGGATCACCAAAACCGGCAATTTTGAGCGCTACGAGGGTGTTTTTCGCTATCAGACGTCGGAAATAGGCGGTAGTCTGGCGAATACACCCGGCACTTTTTTCTATCCGATGTATCTGGAGGGTTTGAAGGATTTTGCCGGCGCTTTTGGCGGTCCGATTCCATTCCTGAAAAACAAGGTGTCGTTTTTCATCTCCGGCGAAAGCTCGGTGAACAATGGCCGCGTGCTCGAGTTCGATGACAAGACCTGGACAGAGGGCCCGCTGCCGGGTAGTCCGGCGCACCCGGGCAATCCGAGCGCCAATTGGCTGCCGCCTTATAATCCGAATGATCCGGATGATCGATCCGAACCATTGGACAAAATAGCCGGCTGGGACAAGCTTGGCTATGAAAACATCTATGACCTGTTTGGAAAATTGGCATGGCGCATCAGTCCAGCGATGAAACTGGTGGCGACCGGCTGGATTGTCGATACGGATATGATGATGTATAGCAACGATGGCGAGTCGCTCATTTTTCGCTTTTATCCCGAAGGCAAGAACCATACGCTGCTCAACTCGGATCGCCAGTCACTTGAATGGACGCATCAGCTCTCCAGCAAGACCTTTTACACCATGCGCCTCTCGCGTTTTTATCAAAAACGACGCTATCTGGTGAAAAACTGGGATCAGGACGGCGATGGCTTTCAGGACTGGGTGGAAACTCGATTGAGCACAGATCCCTATAACGCAAATGCCAAGACGGAAGGCGCCGTGCCCCTGGACAGCGATGGCGATGGCTATCCGGACGAGTTTGAGAGAAACCTGGCCCTCATGCGCGATGATATCGATAATCCGCTCTTGCCGGACGACGCGCATCTCGACCCCTCTGTCCATCCGGATCCGGATGTCTATTCAATGGATGACGAGTGGCTCGATCACTGGCAATATAACAGCTGGGGTAGCGGCTATTATGCCCCCTATTATAACTATACGATCGAAGGCTCCGGACGTTATTTTCATGAATCATGGACAAACACGATTGAAGGCAAGCTTGACATCACCAGCCAGATCAATCGGAATCATCAACTGCAACTCGGTCTGGATGGCAAATTTCATGAGCTCTATTTTGATGAAATTCAACTCCCTTTCCTCCAGCAACCCTATACGGAATATTACCACAAACGTCCGGAAGAATACTCGGTCTATCTGCAGGACAAAATCGAGTATCCCTACATGACGATCAACCTCGGTTTGCGCCTGGATGCCTACGATTACAACACCGATGCCTGGGAGAATCCCAACGATCCGAATAGTGAAATGATTGAAACGGAAATGCAATACGATTGGAGTCCACGTATCGGCATCTCGCACATCATCACCGATAAATCGACATTCACCTTTGGCTATGGCATCTTTCATCAGCTGCCGACCTATCGCAACATTTACCTCAACAGCGAACGCGATTTGACGACCTGGTCGCCCATTGTCGGCAATCCGTTACTCAGCGCGCAGAAACTGACGGCCTATGAATTCGGCCTGCGCAATCAGCTGCAGGAAGAATGGGTCGCGAGTCTCGTCGGCTGGATGAAGGAGTACAGCGGCCTCAACGCGACCGAGCGCGTGCCGGCGTTCCCGTTCAGCTATACGATCAACAAGGGCATCGACTATGCGACTGCGCGCGGCTTTGACCTGACGCTGGAAAAGGTGGCGCTGCGGACGAACTGGAGCGGCCGCCTGACTTACACCTGGTCCGTCGCCAAAGCCAATCGCGCTGATCCGTGGGAAGGCTATCGCAATACCGATACGCCCGAGACGCAGCCCAAGCGCGAAATCCTCATGTCCTACGACCGCACTCACGATTTCAGTTTCATGATGGGCTATCGAATTCCCAAAGGCGGCGGCTGGGAATTGTTTGGCGTCAAGCCCTTCGGCAATTTCATGACCAATCTGATCGTCTTTGCCCAAAGCGGCGCACCCTACACGCCAACGGTCGAGAATGTGCCGCAGGAGACGAATTCCGAACGCATGCCGTGGATCAATTACGTCACCCTCAGCGGACAAAAGATCATCCCGGTTGGCAGGTTCCAACTGAAAGTGGGCCTGCAAATCAATAATCTGTTTGACCGCAAAAATGTCTACGACGTCTATAATGAAACCGGCAAACCCGATGATCCCGGCCGGCGCGCCAACAATCGCGTCGCTTCCGGCCTTAATTCAGATACTGTTTACGATCAGCCGTTCTTTTACGGCCCGCGTCGCAGTATCCAGTTCTTCACAGAAGTTGAATTCTAGGATTGCACTATTTTATCAGTGCCTGAAAAATGACGAGGTTTTTGTATGAAGGCAAATTTTATCATCCTGACAATGATACTGGTCGCGCTGTCCTTCTCCGCCGGCGCCGTTGACATCAAGGATGTTCAGGGCGAACCTCAAGAGGCCGAGGAAAGCCTGTACAAGGTCGTTTCCGATGTCAAAGAAACGCCGGAGGAGGCCATCGCCCAGCGCGCCAAGGGATATCTGCTCAAAGGCGAGCTGAAAACCATGACCGCCAACACCGGTAAAATTGTCGGGCATGACTTTTCCAACTGGTCCAATCCGGAGGGCCTGTACAAAGGATTTCAATATCTCGCTGCGGTCGGCATGATGGTGGGCGTCAACGGCGCCCGCAACGATTCGCCGCAGGCATTGAAAGATTTGTATCCGTGGTCGTACCGGCCGCATCCCAAGCTCGCCGATAGCACCTACTGGTGGGGACCGACGGTGTCCGAGTCGCACTTTGACCGCACCTCCAATGTCACCCGGCCGGACTGGATGCCGATCAAGGATCATTACGGCCGTCTGCATTCGGGCCTGGTGACGTCGTGGGAAGTCGAGGAATACAAAGAGTATGCTGCTCTCAATGATCAAACGCCGGTGCTGGCGACGAGCGATAAACCCATCACCTGGCCGACCGGCTATTATAATGAATTAAAGGAATGGATGCCGAGTCCGAGTGGGCCCTATCAAGATCTGACGGATGAAGAAAAGTCCATGGTCGACAGCCTGCGCGCCTATTACAATGAAGAAGAGGAAATCTGGCATTTCTGGCCAGGGCCATGGGCGCGCGATCCGAACCCGAATTCGCCGACTTTTAACCAGGAAATACCCGGCTCTTTTTTCTCTGATGTCGATATTTTCATGGCATTCAACGACCGCTGGGCCATCCGCGATATCGATCAGAACCAGGGCTACAGCATAGGCGTTGAAGTTCAAACGTCCGGTTTTTCCTACGGCCGCTCCTTTGCCGAGGATATCATCTTTTTCCCGGTCAAGATCATCAACAAGAGCGACCAGGTCGGCATCATCGAGCAAAATCGACGCTTTATCGAGTATACGAACGACGGTATGGGGTGGGATTACAAAGACATGTGGGTCGGATTTTACCTCGATGTCGATGCCTATAACAAGACCGCTGAAGGCAGCACATCCGGCCGTTCCAACGATGATGATATGATGGCCTATAACCTCGATCTCGACTTTGCTTATATATGGGATCTGGACGATGAGTCCGGCGGCCTGACCGGCATGGCCTATTCATCGCTCAAATTCCTCGACTCGCCGCCGGCTGCCCGGGATGTCGATCTGACTGGCGATGGCATCGCGGATGTCCGCCAGGGCGAAAAGCTCGGGCTGACTGACTGGCACTGGTTCGACTGGTACGCGCGTCCTGGCGTTCGCAGCGTCGAGACCAATGCGGGGCCTTTTGTCGGCGATGGCCAGACGCCGGTCGTGTTCAATAAAGAAGAAGCCATGTTTCGCGTCATGAGCGGTGATACAACCGGTCTGACTGAACCGCAAAAGGACTGGTATTTCTGGCACGGCCATCCGGGCGGTACTCAAAATCTGCATTTCAATAACCTGGACAACCTGATGGCGGATTATCCGGAAGGCCTCGACTGTACGCTCATCGCCTCCTCCGGGCCGTTTGATCTGGCGCTGAATGACACGGTCAATGCCTCCTTTGCCATCATCATGGGCGACAGTCCAATCGACCTCGAACAAAATGCTGAAATTGCCCAGCTCATGTACGATAACAATTACCAGGGCCCGGACCCGCCCAAAGCGCCCAAGGTGAGCGCAGTGGTGACGCCGTACACCGATATCAACGGCCAAAAGCGCAATAAAGTGACGCTCTATTGGAATCGCCGCTCCGAGTTCTATCGCGATGTCATGACCGGCTATCAGGATTTTGAAGGCTATAGAGTGTACAAGAGCACGGATGGCGGCAAGACCTGGGGCAATCCGGAACGCGATTATATCCGTGACGAACGGGGCATCGGCCGCGGTTGGCTGCCACTCGCGCAATGTGATCTCATCGACGGCATCGGCGGTCGGGATAAATACGCACCTTGGATTTTCCTGGGCAACGATGAAGTGGACGAGGGCGAAGGTGTAGATGGCCTGTTCCATTCTTACACCGACTATGACATCGAAGACGGCGTGACCTACTGCTACGCTGTCACTGCCTATGACTATGGCATTGAGATGGACAATATCGTGCTCAATCCACTGCATTTTCAGTTCGACCTGGAGTCTCTGGAAAACTTTAAAGGCAACAGCGAGGCTGAACCGCAGTTCGTCAAAATCACGCCGCAGCCGCGCGCCAGCGATTTCGTCGAGGTGAAAATCGATACCGCGCTGGACGGTACCTTGCGGCGCCTGCAAGGCTCGGGCCTGGCCAAAATATCGGTCGATGCCGTCGACCAGTATCAGGTGACCGGTCATACGTACCAGATTTCCTTCCGCGATACAACCCTGTCCTTCATGACGCCGGCACTCGATTCGGTCGCTATCGACACGCTGTATGGTCGGCTGGACACCTTGATCGTCTATGATTATTTTGTCGATTCAAGCAATGTATCGAGTCAGACGACACTCGTTTACAATGTCAAAGATATGAATACTGGCAAGTGGATGTTCGTCGATGAAGATGGCAAGCCCGCTTTTGACACGCACATCTACCATATCGACGGCAATGCAGCCGGCGTCGGTACGACGATCGATAGTTTGAACGTCGGCCTCATCGATGGCACCGAGTTCGCGCCGACATTTGACGGCATACAGCTCTCCATCACCAATGTCGCCAACCGGCCCTATTTCCGCAAAGCGGTCTGGACCAGCGACTGCAATTGGGAGCTAGCCTTTGAGAGATGGGCTAACGTGCTGCCGAAAAACTATATGATGGTCTGGAGCAACAGCTTTCCCGATTCTGCCTATAAATTGAGCGGACAAAACGTGGAGCGCATTCCCGTCTATTTCAAAGCTTATGACATTACGGGCGGAAAAAGCAGCGCCACGCCGGTTGATGCCATCTGGATGGATATTGATGAAGAACCGGTCGGCGAGTTCAGCTCCGGCGATGTGCTGGGATTCATCGAAGATGCAACTTTCCGCCCGCTGCCCGGAGGCGGCGAACTGCCGCAGGGAACGAGAACCTGGAAGAACACCTTCACCTGGTACGACAGAGATCAGTGGGTCGTCTTTCCGCCGGACACTATCATAACCACAACTGAAGATCCGGAGACCGGCATTGTCGTTTACGATAGCGTTTTTGTGCCGGCTGATTCTTTCTATGTGCGAGCGAGCAGTCGCTGGAACGAGGGCGACACGCTCTTCATCTCGACATGGAAGCCGCTGACAGCCGCTGACGTTTTTGAATTCAGCACGAAAAAGTGGTTGATCGATCCGGCGAACACAGATCCCCTCGCGAACGTACGGGTGGTGCCGAATCCGTACATTGTCTCCGCTTATTGGGAATCTGATGCGAATTATCTCAAGATTCAGTTCACCAATCTGCCGCGGCAGTGCACCATATTCATCTTCAATCTGGCGGGAGAGCTCATCAACACCCTGGAGCACTGGGCGCCGGACAATGATCCGGGCACCGGCACTGAAGATTGGAATTTGTGGACAGTGAATCGGCAGGAGGTAGCTGCCGGGCTGTACATTTATGCAGTTGAGACGCCGGAAGGCGGAAAAAAGATCGGCAAGTTTGCCATTATCCGTTGAGTCCACAGGGCTTTTTTTGCAAGCTCTGTCGCTAACATGGAGTTCATGCAATATGAAGAATCGAATTTTAATCTTGTTGGCCGTGTTGCTGCAGGCGACGACGCACGCCCAGACTTTTTCCCGCGTCGGCACTTCCATGGCGCAATTTCTCAAAATTCCCGCCGGCGCTCGCGGCGCCGCTCTCGGCGGCGCTTACGCCGCCGCGTCAGAGGATGTCTATGCCATGGCCTGGAATCCGGCGGGCATCGGCCGCATTCGGGAGACATCGCTGGGCGGCACCTATAACACCTATATCGCCGATATCAAATACAGTTTCATCGGCGTCAGCATCCCGGTCGATGCGTCCTCCTCATTCGGCGTCAGCGGCATGTTCATCACCACCGATCCGATAGAAATCACGACGATTCAGCAGCCCAATGGCACCGGGACATACTATGATTATAGCGGCCTGGTCATTGGCGCATCCTATTCTCGCTGGCTGACCGATCGCCTCACTGTCGGCGTCACCATCAAGATGGTCCGCGAAGCCATCTACCGGGAGCAGGCGAGCGCATTGGCTTTTGATATCGGCTCACAATTTGACACCGGCTTGTATGGCATTCGTCTGGCCATGGCGGTCACCAATTTCGGCGGCAAAATGCAGATGGACGGACCCGACATCAACTCGAGCAGCAACACCAATCCCAATCTGCAGGGGACGCGTGATACAGATGCCAAGTTGAGAACAGTGGAGTGGCCTTTGCCCATGATCTTTCGCATGGGAATTATGATGGATATCTGGGGCGGCAATAATCAGATCATCCAGAACGATATGAACCGCTTCACCCTCATCGTGGATGCGAACGATCCTCTCGATCACAATTTGCGCGCCAACCTCGGCGTGGAGTACGAGTGGAACCGGCTCTTTGCGCTGCGGGCAGGTCAGCACATCAACTATGACGATAACACGCTGGGCATCACTTTTGGTGGCGGTCTCAAACTGAACTCGGGCGGCGCCAAGTTCTCGATCGATTACGCGTATCAGGACTTTGGCATTTTGAATTCTGTGCATCAATACACCTTGTCATTCTATTTTTAACAATTGAGATTATTTTTTATACAGCAAAGCCGATGAGCGACCATCGGCTTTGCTTATTTATGGAAATTTTTCGGCCTCATCCGAGTCATGCGCAGCTTATTTTCACCATCGGGGACGCGGAGAGCCTTGGCGCGACCCTTGGCCGCCACCAAAACCTTCAAGGCATTGCATCATTCACATAAAGCGAAAATTTGAAACCACAGAGTTCACCGAGAAGCACCGAGAAAAAAAGAGTATGTGGCCTTTCTCTGTGGTCCTCGGTGCACTCGGTGGTCAAATTCTTTATCCTTCGCGTAAAAACTTTGCTAAAAAAGTACAGTGTCGCAGATTAGTGGTACAAATTGATAAGACGAATATTTTCACATTCGACCGAAACTTTATAATATGATATACGTCAAAGTAAGCAGATTTTTTAAGAATGAATTCCGGAGGGCCAAATGAGCCACATAACTGCGTCACCCGCGTCAGAAAACGAAAAAGAGATGAACATTCTCGCTCGAATCTGGAATGTCTTTGTCGCACCGGCATCGACCTTTAAGGCGGTGCGGGAGAAACCGAAATGGGTCATCCCTTTCATCATCACAGTGCTCATCAGCGCCGGCGTCATGTATTTCCTGACCCCGGTCGTCATTGAAGAGGGGCGCGACAAGATGATCGAACAAATGGAAAAAAGGGGTGTTCCCGAGGAGCAAATTGATCAGGCTGTCGAGCAGGGGATCAAAGTTCAAAAAGTCACCATCGCACCCATGGCCGCGGTCGGGAGTGCGGTCGTCACCTTGATTTTAGCCGCTGTCTGGCTTTTTGTGAGCAATGTCCTGCTCGGTGGCTCTTCTCGTTACGCTCAATTGTTGGGGGTTGTCGTCTATGCCGGCTTTATCGGTCTGTTGGGTTTTCTGATAAAGCTGCCCATCATGCTCTCGCAAGGGACGATGAATGTCCACTTTAGTCTCGCCACTCTGATGTCCGATGCGTCCAAAGAGACGTTCCTCTACAAGCTTTTGGCCAATGTGGAGCTGTTCAATCTCTGGACGATTGCGGTGACATCCATTGGCATCGCGCTCGTCGCCGGACTGAAAACCAAAAAGGTGTGGCCCTGGGTGGCGCTCATCACCGTCCTCTACTGGGTGGTCGCTGCGGCAGTCGGCGGCGCCTTTGGCGGCTAAAAATAAAATACGGAGTCGATTGATATGATGAAACATATCGTGTTGAGCGTTCATCTGCTTTTCATCATGGTTCAGTTCATTTTCGCGCAAACGAGCCCGCTGAGCTTGCAGGATTGCATTGACATCGCTTTGGCCAATAACTATGAACTTTATGCTGCCCAGATCGGCCTGGAACTCGCTGATCGAGATATTGTCTCTTCCCGGTCCGGCTGGCTGCCGCAGGTCAATTCGTCGTTCAGCTTTGGCAAGAGTATTCAAGGGGAACAAGCAAGTTTCGGAGAAATTCAGACGATTGATTCGACGGGAAATACCATAAAAGTGTGGGGCCCTGTGGTGTACCCGAAGAATGAATATAATTCCTATGGCGCTTCGGTCTCTCTTGATCAGCATATTTATGATTTCGGCCGCACCGGCAACATGATCCGCCAGGCAAAGGCGTACAAGCAATATCAGGAGCACAGCCTGTTCAACACGCGCAACCTGGTGATCGCCAACGTCTCGGACAAGTACTTTGAATTGCTCAAGGCGATCAAACTGCAGCACGTCTATGAGGAGGCGGCCAAGCACGCCGAAGAAAATCTGGCCTACAACCAGACAATGCTCGATGTGGGGCTAAAGTCGCAGGCTGAGATCTTTCAGGCCAAGGTCAATCTGGGCAATCGCCGGACCGAGCTGATCAATCAGGTCAATCGCATAGAACTCGCCAAGGCGGCTTTGAACAGCGCCATGGGACAGAATCCAGCCGCGGCCATCGAAATCGCAGAAGATATGCCCAAACCGATTTTCCCGGACTATAATTTTGACGAGGCCGTCGATATTGCACTGGAACATAATGATCGGCTCAAAGCTGTGCAGAGTGAGGTGCAGGCCACAGAGTTTGCCATTCGATCAGCCAAAGCGCGCTATGCCCCGACCATTGGCGCGCGCGTGAGCTATAGCAGAAACAATGACGATATCTCTCGCGTCTATTCGACGAAACTGGATGAAGATTTTAGCGCCACCATCGGCGCCGGCATCAATCTGAACATTTTCAACGGCCTCGCTGACAAGGCTGAAGTCGAGCGGCAAAAACTGAACAATGAAATGGCCCTGGAAAGGCTGAATGAAGAGAGACGAATTCTCATCGCCAATATCCGGGAATATTTTTTAATGCTCGAGGCATTTGTAGATCTGATGCAAATCAATCAGGAGAACCTTGAGGCGTATCAGGAGAACTTGCGTCTGCAGACCGAGAAACGGCGCGTCGGTTCCGGAACCGAGTTGGAAGTGATGACCGCCCAGGTGGATGTCATTCAGGCGCAAGCGACGCTCGTACGAGCCGAATATGACGCGAAAATATATCGCGCCTATCTGGAAGCAGCGCTCGGCATCATTGCGCAGGAACGCAACTAGCGAGTACAGCATGTCACACGCAATGCGAAGAACGTCTATTTTGCTTTTCATATCCGTCATCCCGCTCATCATGGCCTGCAGTTCTACGGAAGGCCAGGGCAGTGGCGGCCTGGAGCCTGTCGTTTCTGCGCCCCAGATTGTGGATGGATTCATGTGCGCCGGCGTTTTCGAAGACAAGCCGGTCGGCATTGACAACGATTTTTGGCTCGATGATCTGGTCTACATCTGGCTGACATGGGAGAACATGAACGGCACACACGAGGTCAAGATCATCTGGGTCGACCCGGGCGATGATGTCTATGAGACGAAAAAATCCTATTCATCGCAAGACGGCAAACTCACCACCTATTTCTGGCTGGACACAACCTCGACCGCCAAGGCAGGCGAATGGCTCGCCGAGGTCTATCTGGATGGCATTTTTGTGCGCAGCTACTCGTTTTGGCTGAATAGCGTGAATATGATGAATTTATAATTGGAGATGCTGAATGTCAAGGAAACTCAAAGTGATCATCGGGCTCGTCATCGTCGCACTCATCGCAGTCATGGTGATCATTAATCTGAAAAAGAGTCGGGGCAAGACCATTGAGGTCAGCACGACTCTTGTAGAGCGCGGTGCGTTGACCAAGACCGTCTCCGGCTCTGGCTATATACAGCCTGAGATAGACGTGCAGATCTCAGCCCGCATCTCCGCCGAGATCATAAAGATTCATGTCAAGGAGGGCGATATCGTTCAGAAAGGCCAGCTATTGGTCGAGCTGGACAGTCAGGTCTATGAAGCGGTTAAGGAGAGAGCCCAGTCCGGCGTGCTGTCCGCCCAGGCGTCGCTCAAAAAGGCGGAGGCGGACTTTAGGCGCATCGAGGATCTATTCAAGCAGTCACTCGCCTCACAGGCGGATCTCGATGCCATGGAAGCGACAAAGCTTTTGGCGCAGAGTCAGCTGCGACAGGCTGAAGCGTCATTGCGCGAGGCACAAGATAATCTGAATAAAACCCGCTTGACAGCGCCCATGCATGGCGTCGTGACCAAACTGAACAAGGAAGAAGGTGAAATTGCCGTCGGTTCACAATTTCAGGCCGATCCGGTCATGACCGTATCTGACTTGAGCCGAATGGAGGTGCTGTCGGAGATCGACGAGAACGATGTCGTGCTCGTCACTTTGGGCGATACGACGAAAATCGAGGTCGATGCCATACCGGACACCATCCTCGATGGAATAGTCTCCGAGATCGCGCACGAAGCCACAACGCGCGGTCGCGGCACCCAGGAACAGGTGACCAATTTTGAGGTCAAAGTCGCGGTGACATCGAAAATCGACCAACTGCGACCGGGTATGTCCTGCACGGTCGATATCAGCACAGAGACGCGCCATGACGTGCTTTTCGTGCCCATTCAATGCGTGACGATGCGGGAAGACAAGCCCGATTCGACGCAGAAGAACCGCAATGATGGCGATGACAAGAAAAGCGAGGTCGTCTTTGTCGTAACAGACGGCATCGCGAGCGTTGTGCCGGTCGAGACGGGCATCAGCGACGACACCAATATTGAAATTGTCTCCGGCCTTGCCGAGGAGCAGGAGGTCGTCAGCGGCAGCTATAAAGCCATATCTCAGGAACTGAAGGACGGCAGTCAAGTCAAGGTCAAGAAAGCGGGCGCTGAAAATGAAAAGCGCACGTCCGACCAGGAAAGGGATTGAGCGATGTTGATTGAATTGAACGATATTACAAAGACCTATGAAATTGGCACCGTGCTGGTGCCCGCCCTGAAGGGCATTAATGTCAATGTCAACAAGAATGAATATGTGGCGATCATGGGGCCGTCCGGTTCCGGCAAATCGACGCTGATGAATATTGTCGGCTGTCTTGACACGCCGAGCGAAGGTGTTTACATGTTGAATAATAATAATGTCAGCGACATGAGCGATGATGAGCTGGCCGAAATAAGAAATCGTGAAATAGGTTTTGTTTTTCAGACGTTCAATCTATTGCCGCGCGCTTCGGCGTTGCACAACGTCGAGTTGCCGCTCATCTACAACGGCACGCCGGCGGCAAAGCGTCGAAAACAGGCCGAAGAGGCGCTGGAACGCGTCGGCCTGGCCGATCGCATGCATCACAAGCCGAATGAGCTGTCCGGCGGTCAGCGTCAGCGCGTGGCCATAGCCAGGGCCCTCGTCAACAATCCCTCCATCATTTTGGCGGATGAGCCGACGGGCAACCTGGATAGCCGAACCGGCGAAGAAATTATGGAGATTTTCGAAGATCTGCATGACAGCGGCAACACGATCATCCTGGTGACGCATGAAGAATATATCGCCGAGCACTCCGATCGCATCATTCGCTTGCGCGATGGGATAGTCGAGCGCGATGAGGCGGTCATGGAGCGGTCCGCATGAGAGTTGTTTCCTATATTGGTGAAAGTCTCAAGATCGCCGTCGAAGCACTGCGTTCCTACAAGATGCGCTCTGTCCTGACAACGCTCGGCATCGTGATCGGCGTCACTACGGTCATCGCCATTGTAGCCCTCATCCAGGGATTGAATAAATCGTTCACGAATCAGATCTCGGCCATCGGCACGACAACCCTCTTTGTGCAAAAATTCCCCTGGATGATGAATGAAACGCAATTTTTTACCTATCGCAACAGACCCAACATTCGAGTCAGAGATGCCGAACAGCTCAAGGAGATGTCGAAGCTGGCCGTGGCAGTGGCGCCGACGCTCTATACCGAACAGACGACAAAGTATAAAGAGCGGAGTCTGGAAGGCGTGGCCGTCGTCGGCTCAACAGCGGATTACATGGAGACCTCGAATGTCGTGCCCGAATTTGGCCGCTTTCTCAGCGAAACGGATGTCGAACATCGGCGGCCGTTATGCGTCATCGGACGTGAGGTCGCCGACAAGCTTTTCCCGGACGCTGATCCGCTGGGCAATCGCATCCTGGTTGGCGGGCGGCGCTATAAGGTCATCGGCGTCGCTGAGAAAAAGGGTTCCATGTTTGGCCAGAATCTTGATCAGATGATCATCATCCCTGTCGGCGTATTTCAGTCGGCCTTTGGCGCGCGCTGGCGCTCTGTGGACATTGAAGTCAAGGTCGCTGCGCCCGAAATCCTGGAAGACGCCGAAATAGAGTTGACCGGTCTCATGCGGCGAATCAGGGGACTCACGTCGAACGAGGAAGATAACTTTGCCATCAACAAGCAGAGCCAGCTCATGGAGACATATAAGAATTTGACCGGCACGCTGTGGGCGGTGGCCATCGGTGTCGGCGCCATCTCCCTGCTGGTCGGCGGCATCGGCATCATGAACATACTGCTGGTATCGGTCACTGAGCGAACGCGTGAGATCGGCATACGCAAAGCGCTGGGCGCTCGTCGTTCTGACATCATGCTGCAATTTCTCATCGAATCGCTGGTCATTTGCGCCATTGGCGTGACCATCGGCATTGCGCTCGCCATTGGTCTGGCGGAGCTCATCGCCTCGACAACGCCGTTGCCGGCCTCGGTCACTGCCTGGGTCGTCTTCCTGGGGCTTGGTTTTGTCGTGACGATCGGCTTGTTCTTCGGCATCTATCCGGCTCGTAAAGCCGCGCGCCTGAATCCCATCGAGGCATTGCGATATGAATAGCGGGTTACATTATGAACGTGGGTGAGAGCTTTAATATGGCCATTACGGCCATCATGTCGAACAAGCTCAGATCGTCGCTGACGCTGCTGGGCATCATCATCGGCGTGATGACCATCATCGCCATGCAGTCCCTGATCACCGGCTTGCGCAACAGCGTCCATGAGCAATTAAGCCAGCTCGGCTCGAACGTTTTTCAGGTGCAGAAATATCCGGTCATCCACGAGGGCAATCGCGACAAGTATCGCAACCGAAAAGATCTGACCATTGAACACGCCAATGCGGTTCGACGTCTGGCCACGGCGGCGGAGCTGGTCGGGGCTGAAGTCTGGAATTTCGGCCGCGAAATACGCTATCTGGACAAAAAGACCAATCCCAATATGATCATCGCCGGCGCCACGCCGGAATTTTTGATCAACAATGGTTTCACTCTCGCTGACGGACGATTCATCACCGAGCAGGACGTGGATTTTAATCGCCGCGTGTGCGTCCTGGGAATTGAGCCGGTCAATGTGCTTTTCCCCTACGAGGATCCGATTGGCAAGAATGTCAAAATAGAGGGCGAGCGTTTTCAGGTGGTCGGCATTCTGGAAGAACTGGGTAGCTTTTTGGGCGGTTCGCGAGACAATCGCATCATCATACCGATCACCCGGTTTGAGCTCCTGTACGGGGGCGAGCGCTCCATCAATATTACGGTCAAGGCCAAGAGTCCGCAGCTGTTTGAGACCTGTCGGGATCAAACCATCGGCATCCTGCGGGCGGTGCGCAAGGTGCCGCCGGGCGAAGAGAATGACTTTGAGATCTGGACGAGCGATCAGCTGATGGAATTCTTCGACAATATGACGCGCGTCGTCAAAATAGTCGCGATTGCGATTGCCTCCATTGCGTTGGTCGTCGCCGGCGTCGGCATCATGAATATCATGCTCGTGTCCGTCACCGAACGGACGCGAGAGATCGGCATTCGAAAATCGATCGGCGCCAAACGCCGGGATATACTGTGGCAGTTTTTAATCGAGGCGATCGTTCTCAGTGAGATCGGCGGCATCATCGGCATTTTCATCGGACTTGGCATCGGCAAGCTGGTCGAGCTCTTGACGCCGGTGCCTGCGGCGGTGCCGGCTTGGACCGTCATCCTGGGACTGGTTTTCTGTTCCACGGTGGGTCTGATTTTTGGCGTCGGTCCTGCGACCAAAGCGGCGCGCATGGATCCAATCGAAGCGTTACGGTATGAATAGTCAGATATATTTGGAGGTCTTATGGCAATCGTTCAGAGAGAAGATGGATCGGTGCTCATCATCGAGCTATCAGGTGAGCTGATGGGTGGGCCGGAAGCCGATGAGTTTCGTTCCATCATTGACAACGCGATCAAAAATGAAAAGAATCGAGTCGTCGTCGATATGGGCAAGGTGAATTGGATGAACAGCTCCGGGCTTGGCATGCTCATGAGCGCGCTGACCAACTTGCGCGGCAGCGGCGGCGATTTGAAACTGGCCAATATGACGGATCGTGTCCGACGTCCGATTCAAATCACCAGACTGGATTCTGTATTTGATGAGTATGACACGGTGAAAGACGCTGTCAGCACTTTTGTGTGAAGAATGGTCATGCGCTAAAGGAGAACTGTATGTCTCAATTGAAAAGAAACGAGATATTGGAGAAAATAAAAGCGGGGCAGTCTTTTCAAGGCGTCGATCTCACCGGCGCTGATCTGTCTTATGAAGTTTTAAAGGGCGCCGATCTGGCTGGGGCTGATCTGACCGAGGCGCACCTGCAGAATTCCAATCTCGAAGGAGCGAACTTTGCGGGCGCCAATATCACCCGAGCTTTCATGTTCGGCTGCAATTTGATGAATGCGAACATGGATGGCGTGCGAGGCGAAGACACCAACCTGCAGGACAGCAATCTGGAAAATGCCAGCATCAAAGGCGCAAGCCTGCAGCATGCCGCTTTGCTCGGCTCTTCGCTCGATCGCGCCAACCTGAGCGGCAGCTCACTCGTCCGCTGCCGGCTCAAACGCGCCTCTCTCCGCGGTGCAAAACTTGACAACGCCAACCTCGAGGATGCCCATCTGGTGCGCAGCGACCTCACCAACGCTTCGCTGAAAAATGCGAATCTGAAGGGCGCCACATTGAACAACGCCATCACTGACGGCGCTGATTTTGAGGGAGCGCTAGGCTTGTCATAATAAAACTGATCTTTCTAAAACGAATACCTTGCTTCTCTGCGCGAACTATATTAATTTGTATCGCACAGCGTGGAGAAGACCTTGCATTCCGACTTTATCAAACAGACGCAGAAATATAGAGAGCGGCTGGTCGCGAGAATATTTTCCTACTTGTCCGCCGAACATCCGGCGTCCTTATATGAGCCCATGCGCTATGCGCTGCAGGACGGCGGGAAACTGCTGCGGCCGATCCTGGCGCAAATCATCTGTGAAGCTGTCGGCGGCGACCAGGAGAATGTGCTGAATGCCGCCGTAGCGCTCGAGTTTGTGCATGTCTTCAGTCTCGTCCATGATGATATCATGGACAAGGACGACATGCGCCGGGGCCGTGCGACGGTGCACAAAAAGTGGGATGCCAATGCCGCCATCCTGTGCGGCGATGCGATCCTGATCAAAGCGTACGAAGCGCTGGGTCGGACGACTGCCGTTCATCTCTCTCAGACTCTGGCCGCATTCAACCGCGGCATCCTGGAGGTGTGCGAAGGGCAAGCTCTGGACATGGAGTTCGAAGATCGGGATGACGTGTCGCTCGATGAATATTTTTACATGATCGATCGCAAGACCGCCAGGCTTTTTTCCCTCGCCTGTGAGATCGGCGCGCTGCTGGGCGATGGCTCAGCCGAACAAATCCAGGGCATGCGTCGTTTTGGCATGCAACTTGGGCGCGCGTTTCAGATACAGGATGATCTGCTCGACCTTCTGGCAGATCAGACGACGCTCGGCAAAGACGTCGGCAGCGATATCCAAAAAGATAAAAAGACTTTTCTGATGATCCACTCGCGCCAACACGCCACTCCCGAGCAGCTCGATCAACTTTTGCTTTTCGTTCACAAGAACACTCTGTCCCCGCATGAAATCCAGCACGTGATATCAATACTGAATGAGATCGGGACCATCGCAGCGGCTCAAAAACAGGTGCAAGACGCCCTGGAAAAAGCTCGCCAGTCATTACAGCTGCTGCCAAAATCGGAATCTCACCTGCTGCTGTCCAATCTGTTGGACATGCTGGAGCATCGAACGTATTAGCTAAAATCTGCCGTCAGAACAGCGGGCGTCAAAGATCTTGAGCACAAAGGAGCTCATATAAATGCGCTATTTCTTTCCCATCCTCTTTCTGGCGCTCGCCGCTGTCTTGGTCTCCAAATTTATTCGACTTTTTATCAGTGGCAAACTTTTTGACGAGGGCGCCATCAAAGAATCTTTTCGTGAAAGTGGCCAGACGCTTTGGCTTGGCATGCGCCTGTTTGTGATCATCTGGTTTATTTATCTCATCACCGTCTGGGCGATCAAGAATTGTTGATCTATTGAAGCTTGAACTCCACT
>RQOI01000023.1 GCA_003854995.1 Candidatus Zhuqueibacterota bacterium | reverse complement strand
CTCGGTGCCCTCGGTGGTTTGGATATTTTTGGTTGCGGCCAAAGGCCGCGCCAAGTTGATCTTTTGCGTCTTTACCAGAAACTGACCTCTTACTGCACTGTTTCCTTTTCGCTTGCAATTGTGTCCGGTTATTTTTACATTTCACAGTTCTGGCAAGAGTTCATTCATCGAGAGAGATATGGATCCGATTCTACTATCATCGATCATTGTCCTGGGTGGTCTGGGACTCTTATTTGGCGCTGCGCTGGCTTATGCGTCGATAAAATTCGCCGTCTTTGTTGATCCCAAGGTGGAACAGATTCTCGCCGCGTTGCCAGGCGCCAACTGCGGCGCATGCGGCAAACCCGGCTGCGCCGCCTATGCTGAGGCGGTCGCCAAGGGCGAGACACCGCCGAACAGATGCTCTCCAGGCGGCGCTGACGTGGCGCAAAAGGTCGCCGCCATCCTCGGCGTCACGACCGAGGTGTCTGATCCCAAAGTCGCCGTCGTGCAGTGTCAGGGCGGCAAGGCAGAGGCCATCGATAAATTTGTCTATGAAGGCATTCAGGATTGCACCGCGGCGCAGTTGATCGGCGGCGGCGCTAAGGCGTGCTCCTATGGCTGTCTCGGCCTCGGCTCGTGCGTCAGAGCCTGCCCTTTTGACGCCATGTACATGAATGACAATGGCTTGCCCGTGGTCATTGAGGAAAAATGCACCGCCTGCAACATTTGCGTCACGACCTGCCCCCGCGGCATCATGGCGCTCATCCCGCGCAATCAAAAAGTATTTCTGGCCTGCGTCTCACAAGACAAGGCAAAAGCGGTGAAATCTGTGTGCACAGTCGGTTGTTTTGCCTGCAAAATCTGCGTCACGCCCAAGGTCACGCCAGAGGGCGCAATTGAAATGTCCGGCAATCTGCCGGTCATCAAGAACATTCACTCCGATGATCTTTACGTCGCATTTGAAAAATGTCCCAGCAAATCCTATGTCGTACGAGTGCCGCGTCCGGAGCCGGCGGTCGTCGCGGAAGAAAAAATCGAAAATCAGCAATAGAGGTTCACATGTCGCAAATCAGCTTTGATAAAGTCAATAGTGTTCTCGACACCATCCGGCCTGCACTGATCGCGGATGGCGGCAATGTCGAGTTGGTCGATGTAGAGGATGGAATCGTAAAATTGCGCCTGCAGGGCGCGTGCGCCGGCTGCCCCATGTCGCAGATGACGTTGCGCATGGGCATCGAGCGCGAATTGCGCAAACACTTGCCCGATATTCAGCAAGTTGTCTCCATCTGAGTTTGCACATATAAAGATCGTCCTCGCGCCCGACTCTTTCAAGGAGAGTCTGTCTGCGGCGCAGGTTTGCGAAGCCATGGAGCGTGGTATTCGCAAAGTTGGCGCAGGTGTTAAGATCGTGAAATTACCACTGGCGGACGGTGGCGAAGGCACTGTCCGAGCATTGGTCTCGGCGACGAAGGGCGAGATGGTAAAAAAAAAGTCGTTGGGCCAAACGGGAGGCCTGTGTCCGCCGAATTCGGGCTTTTACCGGATGCAACCGCTGTGATCGAAATGGCTGCAGCGTCGGGCCTGACGCTGCTCCCCCCTTCTGAACGAAATCCTCTACACACAACGAGCTATGGCACGGGTCAGCTTGTGCTGGCGGCGCTGGACCAGGGCGCCGGCACGATCATCATCGGCATCGGCGGTTCCGCGACCAACGACTGCGGCGCGGGCATGGCGCAGGCGCTTGGCGTCCGCTTTTATGCCGGCAACGTGGAAATTTCCGAATACATGACGGGCGGCCTGCTCGGCCAGATCACAGATATTGATCTGTCCCACCTCGATGCGCGCTGTGCGATTGCCATCAGAGTCGCCTGCGATGTGGACAATCCGCTGTTGGGCGAGCGCGGCGCGACGCGACTCTACGGGCCGCAAAAAGGCGCCACGCCGAGCATGGTCGAGCAACTCGAAGAGAACATGCGACGCTTTACTGCGCTCGTCGAAGAAAAGACTCGGCCTGTTCGGAATGTTCCCGGCGCCGGCGCTGCCGGCGGGCTGGGAGCAGGACTCTTGGCGTTCCTCAACGCTGAACTCTCCTCAGGTATCGATATCGTGCTGGACGCCTGCGGATTTGATGAACACATTCGCGATGCCGCGCTCATCCTCACCGGCGAAGGCCGCATCGATGCACAATCGGCAATGGGGAAGACGATCTCCGGCGTCCTGAAAAGAGCCCGCGCCCACGGCGTCCCGGTCATTGCCATCGGCGGCACGATCTCGGATGACGCGGATGTGCTCTTTGAGCATGGCCTGCTGTCAATGTTTTCGATTTGCGATCGGCCAATGACCCTCGAGTACGCTATCATCAACGCAGAGACGCTCATCGAAAAAGCGGCGGAGCGGATCGCCCGGCTCTTTTTTCAAGTCGATGACGGTCCTCCTGCATAGAGATCAGCTTTTCCTTGCATTATTATCAATTATTTCTAATTTATTCAAGCCTGAAAATTGAGGATAAAACCCGTGCAACGCATCATTCTTTTCATCAGTGCCGTCTTTATTTTATCCCTGGCCTGTTCTCACTCGAGCCAGGTTGAGATCGCCCTCATCCCAAAGGGCACCGATATCATGTACTGGAAGGGCGTACATGCCGGTGGTGCCAAAGCAGCGCACGAGCTCGGGGTCAAGCTCCTCTGGCAGGGGCCGCAAAAAGAGAGCGACCGCGAACAGCAGATCAATATTGTGCAAAATTTCATCAGTCGCGGCGTCGATGCCATTGTTCTCGCCCCTCTGGATGAATTCGCTCTCATGCGCCCGGTCAGTGCGGCGGTCAAACGGAACATTCCCGTGGTCATCGTGGACAGCGGCCTGCAGGGTCATGATTTTGCCAGCTATATCGCCACCGATAATTACGCCGCCGGCGAGCTGGCGGCGCAAAAACTGACCGATCTGCTCGGCGGCGCAGGCGACGTCTTTCTCGTCCGTTTCAACGAAGGGAGCAACAGCACCGGATTGCGCGAAGAGGGCTTTTTGGCGTGGATTCGTGATAATGCGCCGGCCATCCGTCTCGTCTCGACGGATCAGTACTCTGGCGCGACAATGGAGCTGGCCTTGCAAACAGGCCAAAATCTCTTGAACAAATTTCCCAACGTCAAAGGCATCTTTTGCCCCAACGAAGCCACGACCTTTGGCCTCATGCGCGCCCTGCAGACGGCGGGCAAGGCAAAATCTGTCAAGCTGGTGGGATTTGATTATACAGACGCCGTCGCCAACGGCATTCGCACCGGTGAGATCGCCGGCGTGGTGGTGCAGGATCCCTTCCGTATGGGTTATGAGGGCGTCAAGACCGCATATGCCGCTTTGCAGGGTGAAATTGTCCCACTTCTCGTCAAGACCGATGTCATTTTCGTCACTGCCGAGAATATGAACGATCCTGATATCCGCGCCGTGACTGAGCCGGAGATTGCCAGATGGCTGGATGAAAAGTAGATGGACCTCTTTTTACATATGGAGGGCATCTGCAAACGGTTTGACGCGGTCATTGCGCTCAGAAACGTTGATCTGCAGGTTCGTGCCGGCACTGTACACGCCCTGATTGGCGAGAACGGCGCCGGTAAGAGTACACTGATGAAAATTTTAAGCGGCGGTCTGAAACCGGATTCTGGCGCCATGCAGATCAACGGCGCGCCTTATGCTCCAGATGGCCCCAAACAGGCGCGCGCGGCCGGGGTGAGCATGATTTATCAGGAGCTGACCCTCGCGCCACACCTGACCGTAGAAGAAAATATGACGCTGGGTTCTGAAAGGCACCGTTGTGGGATTGTCCGCCATCAATGGGGACGCGCCGCCGAAGCGCTGGCCATGCTCGGCCATGCGGCTATCGACGTCAGAACCAAAGTTCGCGAACTGAGCATCGGCCAGCAGCAGCTCGTCGAAATTGCCCGCTCCCTCCTGCTCGGATCGCGCGTCATCATCATGGATGAACCGACCAGCTCTCTGGCCAGAGAGGATACCATCGCTCTGTTCGCAGCGATCAATCGTCTCCGGCAGAAAGGGGTCACCATCATCTACATCAGCCATTTTCTCGAAGAAATTCAGCAGATAGCCAACGACTATACCATTCTTCGCGACGGCGAGAGCGTTGTCTCCGGACCGATGCGCGAGACATCTATCGAAAAGATCGTGGCGCACATGGTGGGCCGGCCGCTCGAACAGATGTTTCCGCGCACGCCGCACAGGATCGGCGATGTCGTCTTTGCCGCGCGCGGCATTGATGATCCGCCGCAGGTGCACGATCTATCATTCGAACTGCACGCCGGCGAAATTCTGGGCATCGCCGGATTGGTCGGCGCCGGACGCACCGAGACGCTGCGGCGCATCTTTGGCCTGGACGACGCCAGGGCCGGCGCGATCACCCTCCGCGACAAAACCTTTCTGCTCGGCCGTCGCCATCATCCCGGCGACAGCCTGGCAATCGGCATGAGCCTGATGAGCGAAAATCGAAAAGAAGAAGGATTGGCGATCGATTTGCCGATTCGCAACAATATCTCCTTCTCATCTTTGCCAAAATTCAGCGATCGCTGGGGTCGCCTGAAACTTGGAAAAGAAATGAGAGAGGTGACCCAAGTCGCCGATCGCGTTGCCATCAAATATGCGAACATTATCGATCCTGTCGTCGCACTCTCCGGCGGCAACCAGCAAAAAGTGGCCCTGGCAAGAGTACTGCTGGACGGCAGCAGGATTCTTCTGCTCGATGAACCCACGCGCGGCATCGATGTGCTCAGCAAGGTGGAGATCTATAATCTGATCGGCGAATTGGCCGCGCAAGGATGTGCGATCATCCTGGTGAGTTCTTATTTGCCGGAGCTGTTTGGCATTTGCGATGCTCTGGCGGTCATGTATCGAGGTCATATGAGTCCGGTGCAGCCGATTTCCGAGTGGGATGAAAAATCGGTCATGCGCTGGGCGACGACCGGCAAGGTCTGATGTGTGGAGGCGTTCTGACATGATCAAGCGACTGCAAGACAAACTCAATGTCCTCGGCCCGTTTTTAGGCTTGATATTTGTGTTCGCAATTTTTATCGCCCTGGCGCCCGCCTCCTTCGTCAGCGGCTACAATCTCAAGACCATCATTACGCAGACCGTCATCGTCGGCATCGGTGCGCTCGGAATGACCTTTATCATCATCAGCGGCGGCATTGATCTAAGTGTCGGCTCTTTGATCGCGCTGGTCACCGTCCTCATTGCAAAAACGCTCACTCTCACCGGCGCTGACAGCGCGACACTGGTCTGGGGCGCAGCTTTAGTCGCGATTCTTGTCAGCACATTCATCGGATTCTTGAGCGGCCTCATCACCGCCCTGTGGGGAATTGTCCCCTTCATTGTGACTCTGGGAATGATGCAAATCGCACGCGGCGTGGCGAAATGGCTGGCGAACGAGCAGACTGTTGTCGCGCCGGTGACAGGCCTGAACACGATGATGAATGTTGATCCGGAGCCGGCGTGGCTCATTTTTGCACCGGGCGTTTGGCTGATGATCGGATTGACCGCGATCGTCATTTTTGTGCTCAAATATACGGTTTTTGGTCGATATGTCTTTGTGCTCGGCTCAAACGAGCAGGCCGCCCGTCTGTGCGGCATCGAGGTCCGTCTGCATCGCATCCTTGTCTACACCCTGGGCGGCGCCTTTGCCGGCATCGCCGGCGTGATGCAGTTCGCCAATCTCACAATCGGTGATCCGACAGCCGCTGTCGGGCTCGAACTCGATATCATTGCCGCGGTCGTCATCGGCGGCGGTTCATTGAGCGGCGGCGAAGGGAGCGCCCTGGGCTCCATTCTGGGCGCCCTGATGATGGCCATTCTGCGCAACGGCTGCAATCTGGTCGGCATTCCAACCTATGTGCAGAATATACTCATCGGCTCCATCATCATCGGCGCAGTGGCGATCGATCGGCTGAAGCATAAATAATGAGTTTGGACAAAAGGTGCACATGCAGATATTTGCCATTGGACAGCGCTGGATCAGCGCCATGGAGCCTGAGCTCGGTGTCGGATTGATCACCGAAGTGTCGAGTCGGATGGTCCGGCTCTCTTTCCCGGCTGTGCAAGTCGAGCGCCAGTATGCCATCGCAACAGCACCTCTCCAACGGCTCGAGTTCAAAATCGGTGACACCATCAAACTGCGCAGCGGCGCCAAGTTGATTGTCGATGCGGTGGAACAGGACGCCGGCGCTCTCACCTATCGCTGCGGCGAGAGACGCGTTGCCGAAAAAGAGCTGGACGACCTCTTTAGTTTCTCTTCGCCGCGCGATCGATTGCTCAGCGGCTTTTATGACGCCAATTCCTCCTACAATCTGCGCGTCAATGCCCTCATGTGGCGTGCCAGGCACCAACTCTCTCCGGCATTTGGTTTCATCGGCGGCCGCATCAGCCTCATCCCGCATCAGCTCTATGTGGCGGCGGAAGTGGCCGGGCGGCAGATCCCGCGCGTGCTGCTCTCCGATCAGATTGGTTTGGGGAAAACCATCGAGGCCATCCTCATCATCCATCGACTCTTGCTCAGCCGCCGCATCGAGCGCGTCCTCATTCTCGTCCCTGAATCGCTGCTCTATCAATGGTTTGTCGAGTGTCTTCGCCGCTTCAACCTCGTCTTTCGCCTCATCGATCCGGACTATATTGCCGCGCGACACGATCAGGCCAATCTCTTTGCGGATGATCAGCTCGTGCTGATGAGTCTGGATCTGCTCCGCAAAGAATCGCTGCTGCAGCAGGCGCTGCAATCCGGTTGGGATATGATCATCATTGATGAAGCGCATCACCTGCGCGAAGAGAGCCCAGAGTATCGATTTACCCAGCAGTTGGCAGGGCAAACTGCGGGCTTGCTGTTGCTCACTGCGACGCCGGAGCAGCTGGGGCAGCGCGGCCATTTTGCCCGCTTGCAGCTCCTCGATCCTTCGCGCTACTATGATTACACTGCATTTCGCCAAGAGGCGGAAGGCTATGGCAAGATCGCGAACCTGGTGAAAAAGCTTTTGCGCGCAAAGCCGTTGCGGGAGTCTGAGCGCGTGTTATTGCGCGACATCGCACCCTCTGCAGACGCCGGCAAATTATCAGATGAGGATCGCGCGCAGATCATCCGCCAGATCGCCGATCGGTATGGCGTCGGGCGCGTCATTTTTCGCAACACCCGCGCCGCGATCCCCGACTTTCCGCAGAGAAAGGCGCATCTCATCACCTTCAACGGGGCAAATCGGCAGCCGCTTATACGAGAGTTTCAAGCGGACTGTGACCCTGGCATCTTCATTCACTATGATTACAGGGACGATCCGCGCATCCTGTGGCTCGCCGGCGTGCTCAAAAAGCAAAAGAGCAAGATCCTTCTCATCTGCCACACCTTGACAAAAGCGCTGGCGATTGATGCGGCGTTGCGAAAGCACTTGACGACAAAGACCGCGCTTTTTCATGAAAATATGACCTTGCTGCAGCGCGATCGCAGCGCGGCCTGGTTTGCCGAAAAGGACGGGGCGCAGCTGCTCATCTGCTCCGAAATCGGCAGCGAAGGCCGCAACTTTCAGTTTGCCCATCATTTGGTCTTGTTTGATCTGCCGCGTGATCCGGAGCTGCTCGAACAACGCATCGGCAGATTGGATCGAATTGGGCAAAAAGAGACCATCCATATCTACGTTCCGCATGCCGCCGGCTCGCCGCAGGAAAGGTTGGCTCGCTGGTACCACGAAGGTTTCGACGCTTTTGAGCGGAATGCCGGCAATGCTTTTTTGCTCAATGAGAAATTCGGCGCAGCTCTACAATCGGCGGCAGTCGGAACAGATGAGGCGTCTTTCAATCAGCTCGTGGCGGCGACGCGCGCCTGGCACGAGCGCCTCACCGCCCAGATGGAAAAAGGCCGTGACCGGCTGCTGGAGCTGAATTCCTTCGACGGCCAAAAAGCGGCCTTGCTGCAAAAAGAGATCAGCGCTCTTGGCGCCGATTCCGCCTTTCAAGATTTGATGCTGCAACTGTTCGATCATTTTGGCGTCGCCATCGAGAGGCTCTCGGAGCAGATATATCTCATGAGCATCGATCACCACACGCACGCCGATTTTCCGTTTCCGTCCTTCCGGAAAGAGAGCGTCTCCTTCACTTTTGATCGTCGCACTGCCTTATCGCGCGAAGAGATTGAATTTCTGACGCCGGATCATCCGACCGCGCTGGGCGCCATAGATCTGTTGCTGGCCTCGGAAAAAGGCAATGCCGTCTTTGCGAACTGGGAGAGCGCTGATCAGGAATTGCTGCTCGAAGCGATCTATATCGTGGAATGCCTCGCGCCGATGCGACTGCACATCGAACGTTTTTTTCCGGCGACGCCCATACGCGTGCTCGTCAATCACCACGGTTCTGATCTGACTGCCGCGCTGAGCATGACCGCGCTGAATAAAAACCTCAAGAATGCTCCGAATGCCGACCTTTTACACAATCCCAAGATCAAACGCACGGTTCTGCCGCAAATGATGGACGCTTCCCTGCAAAGCGCAAAAAAATTGGCCGCATCTGAACAGAAAAAAAACCATGCCGCGGCAAGCGCCCTGCTGAATGCAGAAATCGACAGGTTACAGTCGCTGGGACAAATCAACGCAAATATTTCGCAGCGCGAAATTGATTCCTTGCGGGCAGAGACGGCAGCGGTGCTCGCCGCTATGAATAGAGCCCGTCTGCGACTGGATGCCGTCCGCTTTATCGTGAAAGGATGAAAGGAGTTGCTCAACCATTTTTATCTTGAAACTTTGCGAATCTTCTGCTATAATAGAGATCATGATGCCCACTATACGTTGATGACACCTGCAAGGAAGAGGAGCGGCTGCATGCAGAAATCAGTTTTGGCATTCGTTTATGTAATGGCTGCGTTTTTTGTCGGCTGCGTCAATACAAAATCAAGCGATCCCGGCAAAATCGCGGTCGTCATCTCGACAATGAACAATCCCTGGTTCATCGTCCTGGGTGATGCTGCGAAGCAACGAACGGAAGAGCTCGGCTATGAGGCGATCATTTACGATTCGCAAAACAATAACGCCAAAGAGGCAGACCACTTTGAAAATATCATCGCCGCCAGATACAAAGCCATTCTCTTCAATCCGACGGATGCTGATGGCTCGATTGTGAACGTGGAAAGGGCAAAAAAAGCCGGCATTCCCACTTTTTGCATGGACCGGGAACTCAACTCAAAAGACGCCGCAGTCACGCAGATTCTTTCGGACAACTATTCAGGCTGCGTCGCGCTCGGACAGTATTTTGTCAAAAAGCTGGGGAAAAAGGGCACTTTTGCCGAACTGCTCGGTCTTGTCGGCGATAATAATACCTGGAATCGCTCGAGAGGATTTCACAGCGTCGTCGATAACTATCCTGATCTGGTGATGGTCGCGCAGCAGAGTGCAGATTTTGACCGCAACAGAGCCATGGAGGTGATGGACTCTATCCTGCAAGCGCACCCGGCTATCAATGCTGTTTTTTGCGGCAATGACGCCATGGCCATGGGCGCTTATCAGGCTATAGTCGCTGCCGGCAAGGAAAAACAGATCATGGTTTTCGGATTCGATGGCGCCAAAGATGTCATTGATGCCATTCGCGATGGCAAAATAGTCGCGACCGGCATGCAGTTTCCCACAATGATGGCGCACAAAGCTGCCGAGTACGCGGATGAATTTCTCAAGGGAAAGCGTGACTTTGAGCGCAAGATTCCGATTGCGGTTGAACTGGTCACGCAGGAAAATATTGACAAATATACGGCTTATGGCAAAATTGAGTGACTGCCGCCGCGAGCCGGCTTTCTACCATTGATCATTCTGAAGGATTCGAACATGAGCAAGTTTTTCATCAATGCGATCTTGTTCACTTTCCTTTCTCAGGCCATCCATGCAACGCCGATACAGGTGGAAAAATGGGATGTCTTTGAGCTCAGCTTGCATGGCCCGATCGCCGGCAATCCCTTCACTGACGTCGAGTTGAGCGCCACATTTATAATTGGGGATCGTGCTTACGCTGTCGATGGTTTTTATGACGGCGATGGCGTTTATAAAATTCGCTTCATGCCGGACGAGGAAGGAAAATGGCGATATATCACGCAAAGCAACATTAAAATGCTGTCCCGGAAAAAGGGAAAATTTATCTGCACCCCCCCATCTGCCAACAACCATGGACCGGTGCATGTTCACAACACCTATTATCTTCGCTATGCTGATGGTGCACCTTTTCTGCAAATCGGCACGACGTGCTACGCCTGGACGCATCAGGGTGATGAGATGGAAGAACAGACGCTTGCGACGCTGGTCAATTCACCCTTTAATAAGGTGCGCATGTGCCTGTTTCCCAAATCGTATGCCTATAACGAAAATGAACCGCTCTACTATCCATTTGCGGGCGAGCCGTTGACGAATTGGGATTTCACCCGCTTCAATCCTGCGTTTTGGCGTCATTTTGAGGGGCGCGTGCGTGACCTGCAGCGCCTTGGCATCGAGGCGGATATCATCCTCTTTCACCCCTATGATCGCTGGGGCTTTGCGTCCATGGACAGAGAAAGCGACGCGCGCTATCTCCGCTACGTCACGGCGCGCTTATCCGCCTTTCGCAACGTCTGGTGGTCGATCGCCAATGAATACGATTTAATGTCGAAATCAATGGCTGATTGGGATCGTTTTTTCAGCATCATCGTACAGGAGGATCCCTATAACCACATGCGCAGCATTCACAACTGTCGCACTTTTTACGATCATAGCAAATCATGGGTCACGCATGTCAGTGCGCAATCATCTGACATGGCTGCCGGCGTTCATTTTCGAGAACAGTATAAAAAACCGGTCATCTATGACGAATGCCAATACGAAGGCAATATTCCGCAGGGATGGGGTGACCTGTCGCCGCAAGAAATGACTGCACGTTTCTGGCTCGGTGCGATGGGTGGCTGCTATGTCGGGCACGGTGAAACATATCAGGATCCTGAGGACAAGTTGTGGTGGTCCAAGGGAGGCGTGCTGCGAGGCAGCAGTCCGGCACGAATCGCTTTTTTTCGCACGATCTTGACGCAAGCGCCGCTCTTTGAAGCTCTCGATCCGCTCGGAAATGACCAGGGGCTCTATGTCCTCGGAAAATCCGGAGAATTCTACATGATCTATTTTGTAAAGCCTGAAACCGTATCTCTCGCGCTGGCGGGAGATCGAGATTACCGGATTGAAATGATTGATCCATGGGAGATGACCGTCTCTCCCATCGGTTCAGCGGCTCCCGGCGCTGCGGCGATCGCATCGCTATTTGCAGATCGAGTTTACCGACTCACACCTTACAAAGAACACGAACCTCGACTCCCCAGCGTCTCGGCAAAAGCGGATGTGCTCCATGGCAGTGTCCCTCTCACTGTTCATCTGACCGCTTCGGGCACTGCGAGCACCTATGTATGGAGGATGAATGGCACGCTCTCCAATGAAGCGAACACCTCCTTCATTTTCACAGATATCGGTCAACACGTCATAAAGCTCACTGGCACGGATGCAAATGGACTCTCTGCTGAATCTTTTCTCATCATCAATGCGCTTCCAAAGGCTCCAGAAAATTTTGATGCTGATATAAACTGGCCGGGCAATCGCGATAATCTCATTTTTTACTGGAAGCAGGGGCAAAAAGTGGGCGACCTGAGTCAAATCAACAAGCCGGCGGCGTTGGTTCTGGAAGGACGCGCAACGTTCGCATCTGATGGCGCTTTAAAGCTCACTGGCGGCAATGTATCATCCGCAGCAGTCACCGAACTGCTGTATGAATGCAGGAAAACCCATCAGCTTGGCATCGAAGCCATGCTCAGGACCGACAATCTGGAACAGGGCGGCCCGGCTCGCCTCATCACATTTTCCAGTGGCACGAATGCCCGAAATTTTACTCTCGGCCAGGAGAAAGAAAATCTCATTTTTCGATTGCGCACACCCATGACAGGCGAAAACGCGCTCGATCCGCAGGTGACGCTCTGCGCCATCGAAAAGAATGCCCGCACGCACATCATCGTCTCCTATTGCGATGGCAACCTGTTTGTCTATAAAAACGGCGTCCTGCAAAAGCACATCCAGGACATACAGGGTGATTTCAGTCCCTGGCAAGGCAAGGCACAATTCATCATCGGCAATGAGCTCACGGGCGATCGCGAGTGGCATGGCACGCTATACAATGTCGCCCTTTATAGCCGATTTATCACCGAAGAGGAAGCCCGATTTAAATACCAGATCGCCATGAATAAAAATGACAGCCAATTGCACGGCCGCTTTTTTTAGCCGCGGACAAATGTGCAGAATAGCGAAAAAAATTGCTTTTGCCCTGATTGTCGTCTTTGTGCTGGCCAATTCGATCTATTTTCAATCCCTGCATGATCGCCAAAACCAGCGCTCGGTCGATTTCGAACCGGCACAGTACGCTGCCAGTTTCTGGGAGGAATTGCAGGGTGAGCTCTATAGAGCGGTTGATGCGTCGGAATTGCTGCACTATTTTGCCACGGATATGAAAACAGCGGTTGAACGATATGGTCGGACGCTCGGCTTGTCCCGCAGTCATTCCTATCTTGTCAAGGGTGCAGGTGTGATCATGGATATTACGGACGATGCACTTTTAATCAGCCTTCAGCCGGCGCCCAATGCAGCGAACATTGCGCTCGCGACCGCTTTTCTTTTCGGCAATGAAATTCGAGATGGCGCCGGCATCGTAAATGTGAGTGATTTCCCCAGCACCATGGAATTCAACACGATTTCCGTTGCGATCAACAAGATTGTCAGCGAGGAGATCCTCCCCCCTGTCCTCAAGACGGTTAAAAGAGGAGACTCTGTTCATTTTGTGGGCGCAACGACGGTAAATGAAGAGACACCGGATATTCATCCGTTACGAGTTGTACCTGTCAGTCTTGAATTAAAAGGCGAGTAGATGCTTCCGCACAGCAATGCAGTCCTCAAAGCAACAGGCATCACGAAAAAGTTTCCCGGCATTACGGCCTTGGATTCGGTCGCTATCGACATTTACAGCGGCTGTGTGAATGCCATCGTCGGAGAAAATGGCGCCGGCAAATCGACTTTGATGAATATTTTGTCCGGCATCTATCAAGATTACGAGGGACAGCTCTATCTGGATGGCCAGCCGATCTCATTCAGGAATGCCAGGGAGGCGCAGGCG
>RQOI01000283.1 GCA_003854995.1 Candidatus Zhuqueibacterota bacterium | reverse complement strand
TGGTCAGGCCGTAGTAATCTAAAAGCTGGGCAAAGACATAATTGGACGTCGTATAGACGTCCTGCCCCTGCTCCGATTCTACGGCTTCTCCATCCTCTGTGCGGCACATGGCCCAACCCATACGAGTCTCGTTGTTATTATAGATGGTCTTGAGAATTTTTCTCGCTCTTGCCGCCGGGATAAACGGCTGTTCCCCCATGGCGATCAATGCCCACAGGGCATCGAGTTGATTTGTCCAGACATCTGTATTGCTCTCTTCTGAGATCGGATCATAGCATGTGATGTAATAGTGCAGTCGCTCGCCCGTGCTGTTCGTCGTGTCTCTCCACAATTGCTCAAATTTAGCCGACACTTGATCGAATATATCCTGATACTGTTTTTTGGCCTTTGCGTCTTTCATCATATCAGCCATGATCATCATGGCCTGGCAGCCGGCCAAAAAGATGGTCGCGTCATAGGCATCGACGCCGAAAAGGGTCAAATTGTCAAAAGTGTTTTTGACTTCTCCGGGATTGCCTTCAGGGATGCCGTCTTTGTCCAGATCCAGCTCCTGCAAATGATCAAAGCCAAATTTTAGCGTCTGCCAATTTTTTTGCAGAAATTCGGTGTCCTGTGTAAACTTGACGTTGCGCAGGACTCTCGTCGCCAGCTTGGGGAACAGGTCCACCCAATAGTTGTTATTGTACCAGGCATAATCGCTGACATTGCGCAGGGCATGGCCTTTTGGCAATGCGCCCAGATCGTGCGCCACGCTGCCCTTGACCTTGAAAGCATCCCTTATCTGGGTCATGGACCTGCCTTTATATTCTTCCGGATGGTCTTTATAATGCATCCTGGCTTCCACAAAAGAGGCATGATAATGGTAAAAACGCGGTCGGCTATCTTCGGCCAGGATCGAATCGATGAACCGCTGACACAGCTCTTTTTCGATCTCGGGAAAGAGCAGCAGCAGCACCATGGAATACCAATCGACATCCGAAGGATTGATGTAGGCGTAATCGAAACATTCGAGGAATCTGGCGGAATCACGTCCGTCTTTGTCTTCAATCCAGACGGCGGCGTTTGAGAGTGGAAAGCTGAATTCGTTCAATATCAAGCGGGTCAATCGCAGGGCGCCCGATTTGTCATTCTGATAGGACGGGCTCTTGCGCAGCAGATCGTAAATTCTGTTTTGGATGGTTTCGGTTCGGTTCAGCCATTTCTGATAATTGTCCAGGGCAATTTTCGCCATGTCCGTGGCTCTGCTTTTTACATCCTTAAAGCTCTTGACATATTTTCGTTCGAATTCTTTGCCGTCAATGAATCTCTGTTGCGGAAAGTCGAGCGCAATGGCCACTGGTATTTTAATCGTTGCAGCCGGCGCCAGTTTAAAAGTGACGCTGATGGCCGCGCCGTAATCCTGATTCAACAGGGGCTCTCTCTTTTCGTAAAAACCGCCATCTTTTTTCAACAATAAATCCTGTTTCAGTCTGTTCAGACAAAAGGAGGGGTGCGTATCTATTTTTACTCCGGTTTTTTTCGCGACAGCGATGACCATCCTGTCCTGGCACTCGCTGCTGGCCATGACCACGCCCCGCATGCCGGCCAGGCTGAACTCCGCATGACGATGGCCTTTTATCGGTGTGGCGCAGGTGTAAACCGTGTCCTGGTCTGTCGGCTTTAATTCCTTTTCCTGAAGATTGACCAGTGACGGCCTGGGAATGACCAGCGTGATGTCCTGAGCTTTATTCGAAGAATTTTTCACTTCATACTCCTCGACACCAATGGGCATCAGGCAATGCGCGTTGCCGGACAATAGAGGAGAGACCATTCTTCTCGTCACGCTCACCCGGCCCAGCTTATAGGTCATTTCCGCCAGCGGCGTGGCCAGCGAGATGGAGACGTTCTTTTCAGCTATTGGCGGATGATAATAATTTTTCAACGCGGGCACATCATCAGCACCCTCTACTTGCCTGGGATCTCTGGTGGTGAGCATGGTGAATTTATCGCCGATGCGGATGAACGGCGCCGAGGCAAGCTGAATCGCGTTATGATTGAGCAGGATCAGCCGGCCCGCATTATTGAGCCGGTTGTACAAACCCTCCGGCGATATGCCAATCGAGCAGGTCGGCGCACCCTGCAGGGCGATGGTCTGCGGGAACTGCAGGGTTTTGGACATGCCTTGAAAATGAACCAGCATTTTATTATCACGATAAATCGCTGCTATCTGCGCTCCGGAAATGGTGT
>RQOI01000282.1 GCA_003854995.1 Candidatus Zhuqueibacterota bacterium | reverse complement strand
TATGCCATTTCTGCTCATTCCCATCTTTTGGCATTTTCTGACGAATTCATTTCATCAACAAGAAAAGCCACGGGAGCGGGCGCACGGAGATGGAATGCTGGTGAGTGCGGATAGTCCGGAAGCGTTTGAAGAGATTATCTGGCGGCAATTTTGGCCTTCGCGGTATAAAGAACAAAAGATTGAACCTCGATTTGAAGGAAAATATGCAGAATTTGAGAAATTCTTCATCCATCATATTCGCAAGGTCATTTATCTGGGCAAGAGGGATAGGAATGAGGCAAAAAGATATGTTTCAAAAAATAATTTGAATATTTCGCGATTGGTCTATATCTCTGCACTTTTTACTGATGCTAAAATCCTAGTCCCGTTTCGTGAGCCTTTACAGCACGCCTCATCATTGCTCAAGCAACATCGCAATTTTCTCGATATTCATCAGCGCGATCATTTTGCCCGCACATATATGCGAGCTATTGGACATTATGATTTCGGCGAAAATTTGTCTCCTGTGAATTTCAATGGCTGGTTGTCGAAAAGCGCAAATTTTGATCCATTGACGCTTGATTTCTGGCTCAGTTACTGGACGAATGCCTATGACTATTTGCTGAGGATGAAAAATGATTGTATACATTTTTTATCTTTTGATGAATTCTGTCAAAATCCAGCGAAAAAGCTCATTGCATTGAGCGAGTATCTTGGCATCAACGATCGGCAAGGTTTCATCGCCAGTGCTTCTCAAGTGAAATCACCAAAGCCCTATTACGTTGATCGCACCTCAATTGACAAAGAGATTCTCGACAAAGCTGAACAGCTTTACCAGCAGCTTGTCAGAGATCCTTTTTTTTCGCCTGGCATCGAGAATTGACGGCGTCAAGCTCTTTTATAGCTGTATGACGATGCGCCGGGATAGTGCCGCGAGCGGATTCGCAATAACAGATGCATGCCCGTGAACATTGATGACCGATGATTTTTGCACAGGGATCGCTCTCCATTAGATGCAACTGGACGAAGATGAGCGTTCCTCCCCAGATCCTGGGATAGCCCCATCCGTCACTTCGCCGATCAGCAGCGGTGATTCCGGATTGTGTTTCTGATAATTCTGCTCCGACAGCCGCGCATTGGCGTTCGCGTAACAGTAGAGGCAGTGGTGGGGGCAGCTGTCATAGGCGCCGATATCAACGCTGCTGACGCAGCCACAGGCCGGACGCTGGTATCTGTCCTTGACGACGCGCAGCTCGCGACCGAAGAGCTCAGCGATCAATCTGTCATCGATGCACCGCGCGTGCTGAATGCCGACAGACGACAAATCGATCTCCTCCGCGCAGGTCTCCAACTGCAGATCATAGCTCGCGGCGATTTCCTGCAATGCTGCGGCGATTGTGCGCATCGTCCGGTCGTCCAGCGGCAGCGGCTGCAGAGGCCGCATATTTCTCGCACATTTTCTGTAACAATCAAAAAAACTGATGATGCATTTGCGGGTGAAATCGTGCAGCCTTTCGGCCAGTGCGGCGAACTGCAAAATGTGATCGTCGATATTCATCGCACTGGTCAGTAAAATTGGATCGTAGCGCCAGATGACGCGGTTTTTCCCGAGCAGGGATGACAACGTGATGAACGTGCTGATGATATCCGCTTTTGGCGGCAGATGGGTTTCGATCTCTGCGCCGTAGGGGGTGAGGGTGAATTGAAAATAGTAGGGGTATCCCATCTCGTCCAGGAGCGATAAATAAGGCATCATCGGCCGCGGATTTTTTGTCCAGAAGACGATGCAGTCGATTTCGTCGCGAGTCAGCGGAATTCTGCGGATCATCTTTGCATGGAAGGGGGGGCGCACCAGCGCATAACCGGCCTTGATCCGATTGAGAAACCACGCGCTGTAAAATGCCGGAATATCGGTCCGTCGACTTGCGCTCAAAATCATAAAGAACTGCTCTCTTGCTGTAGGCGCTTTTGCTCATCCCGCGTCGTACTGTTCTCGCGCCGTCGAGCTCTCACGACTTGATCTTGTCTATGAAGGACTCGACCAGCCGCTTGAATTCAGCTGTCTCCCGTTGCACCTGTTTGATGAAACTGTTGTCATTCACGGTGCCTATGGTCGCATTCATCTCGGAGCGATCGCGGAACGTCCTCTGGCGGAAGGGATTGTCGTAATCCTTTTTACGGCTGGCGAACACCTGGTCGCACACATCTTCCTGAATCCTGACGGCTTTTTCCAGGGCAGCTCGCCATTGGCTCTCGGATATTTTTTTGGCGCCCAGCAGATCGGCGAGTGTTCGAAAGGCGTGGCGCTGTTTTTCCAGGCTGTACTTGTCCCAGTGCGCATCATAGTATCGATGGATCTCGTCCCAGCTGTTCAGCTTTTGTTCAGCGATGTCGGATCGCAGGCGGTCGACAGCCTTTTGTGACATAATTTGGCCGCCCATATTGACCCAGTTCCGCTCGCGTTCACCGCGGAATCTCTTCTGCGCGTCCAGGCTCTCGCCGGTTGTTGAAAAATAGTGCAGCACATTCCTGACCGCGTAATAATGCAGCATATCGCCATAGGCGTGATAGCCGGCGTAGGCCTTGAGGATGACGGTCTTGCGCTGCAATTTTTCAATGTCAGTGGCAATGATCTCCAGCGCATCGACCTCCTCTTTTGCACCCTCCAGGAGCCGGCGGCCGAGAGCCTGTAATTCCTCATCTGTGCTCTCCGTGCCAGACTCGGCTTTTCCCCGCAGGGCGGCCTGGGCTGTCCATTTTTCCAGCAATTGACGTGCGCTAAAGATTTCCTCGACCGTATCCGGCGCCAGCGAATCAAATTCGATTTTTTGCACTTTATGAATCCGTTTGTCACGCGAGCCGAATTTGGCAGCGTTTCGCACAAAGGCGTACATGTTATAGAGCCACCAGAACGCCGGGATGATCTCCAGTTGGTTTTTTGCGCCATTGTTATTGACCAGGGCAAATGGCAGCGGGATGTCCAGCTCGGACGGATAATCGGCCTTGGCCAGCAACGTGAATGAGGCGAATCGCGACGGATGCTTGACGCTGGTGCAGAGTCCGGGCCAGAATCCGCGTCCTGCTTCCAGTTCATTGTCATTCGCCCGACTGTTGTGATTCGAGCCAATCGTAGCGCCGGCCGCCATGTTGCTCTGGCCTTTCACCACAGCGGCGATCAGAAAGGAATTGTTGTGGTGCTGCTCGTGCGCCGGGAAAATCAGGCTGTTCAGGACTTCGCAGCACGATACGGTCGAATTGGCGCCGAGAAAAGAGTTGATGAGGCGCGCGCCGTACTTGAGGCTAGAGTTGTCATCCAGGACAAAGCGCACCGCTTTGCAGCCGTAGAAAATGTGACAGCCAAAACCGATGAGGCCATTCACCAGCTCGACACCCTCGCCGATCTGAGTCGGTTCTTCTGCTGATGAATTGATGGTCAGATTTTTGAGCTTGTTCGATCCTTTGATGTAGCAGCAGGCGCCGATCTGTACATCCTTGAGAATACGCGAATTCTTGATGACGCACTGCTCGCCTATCTGGCCATAGTAGCCCAATCGATCATCAAACTGCTGCTGCGTGATCTCGAGCAGACGTTTTTGCAGCACTGCATCATCTCTGTATTTGGCCCACAGATAGGCGTCTGCGGATATCATGCCGTTAAATGGCGCAACCCGGCGAAAGCCACTCTCATTCATGAGGTCCAGCCAGATGCGAACGTCCTCAGGCTCTCCCTGCTTGACGATGCCATTGCCGAATTTCGCGTGGTTTGTCGTGTGCATTTCGTTGATATTGAACAGAATGCATCGATCTCCGATGATATAGTGCGACAGATAGCTGACGTTGTGAATGGCAACATTATTGCCAATGTCGCTGGAGATGATCCTGCTGTTGGTGATGCCGATCGGCAGTTTCAGATCGTGATGCTCGAGGACCGCTTTTTGCACCGTGCCGATGCGCACCAGACCGAAAAATTCATTGTTCTGAATCTGGCCGGGATCGAATTGATCGGTCACCAGGATTTCATCCCAATTGCTCGATGAATTGTCGTTTTTGACCAGTACCTCGACCTCATCCGCGCGCAGCCGCCGCCAACGACGATCAGGGCCGCCATTCTGCCTGTTTCTCAGATAGTATTCATCTTCACCCGGGGGCAGGCAGGCAGCGGGGATAAAGCCATGGCCGATGTTGACGGCCGGCAGAATTGTGACATTGTCCATATGAACTCCTTGCACAGAACTGTTTGTGAAAGAATGCTAAACCATGAACTTGCGGGCTGAACCTCAATCATTACAATATAGCAAATTTGCGCAAATAATCAAGGCCGCAGCCCGGCGTCGTTTTGTAAAAGGTCAGTTACTGGCAAAGCAGTTAAGACATCAACACCAAGCCACGAAAACACAAAGGGGCCCCAAGAAAAACTCTATTGTCCTTTGTCTCTTTGCGTTTGAAAAAATACTGTAAAGCTATCGATGCTCCAGGCCATGTTTTTCTTCGTGATCCCTCGTGTTTTCGTGGTTTCGTGTTGATTTTTTCTCGACTTTGCTGGAGACTGACGTTTTATGCCGTACTTTGAAAAACGCTTTCATTTTGTGCAAATATCATGTAATTTGCCATTCGATTGCTCCGATCCCTGTCGGGACATTGCCGTGCGGGAATCGTGTCGATGCACTATATGAAAGGAAGACAGTCGATGCATCCTGTTCATAAAACCTTTTTCTTACTCATGGTGAGTGTCCTCCTGGCCGGTGCAGCGACAGCCCCACGCATCACGGTCGATGTCAAGCCGGGGGCAGCGATCAGCCCGACCATGTATGGTGTCTTTTTTGAGGACATCAATTTTGGCGCGGACGGCGGTCTCTATGCCGAGCTGGTGAAAAACCGCTCCTTTGAATTCGACTGGCCGCTGCGTGGCTGGCAGATCATCAGGAGAGATCGCGCGCAAGGCCGGATTCTGATCCTGCATGATGCGGAACGGCCGCGCAACCCTCGTCACATCCGAATTTTGCTCGAGCAGCAGGGCGACGGATTTGGCCTGCAGAATGAAGGATTCCGCGGCATGGGCATTCGCCAGGGTGCCGACTATCGCTTCAGCGTCGCTGCGCGTGCAGTCGAGGGCACGATCGGAGCGCTGCGCGTGGAGCTGGTCGATCAAGCGGGACGACAGATCGCCGAATCACACTTGAATGGTCTGACCGCGGCGTGGCGCACGCATCAGTGTCACCTGAGGGCCGGCGCCACGACGGCTGCGGCGAGACTCAACGTCTGGTTCACCGGCGAGGGTGTGCTGGATCTAGACATGGTGTCGCTCTTCCCGACGGCGACTTGGAAGGGCCGCGACAACGGCTTGCGCGCCGATCTTGTCCAGCTGCTCGCCGATCTGCAGCCCGGCTTTATCCGCTTTCCGGGTGGATGCATCGTCGAGGGATTCAATCTGTCGCAGCGCTACCAGTGGAAGAACAGCATCGGCCCCGTAGACCAGCGAGTCGTCACCATCAATCGCTGGAACTTTGAGTTCAAACACCGGCCAACACCGGATTACTACCAGTCCTATGGTCTGGGTTTCTACGAGTACTTTCTGCTGGCTGAAGATCTGGGTGCTGAGCCCATGCCGATCGTGAACTGCGGTATGGCGTGCCAATTCAACACGGCCGAGCTGGCGCC
>RQOI01000281.1 GCA_003854995.1 Candidatus Zhuqueibacterota bacterium | reverse complement strand
AGTCGTCCCTGAAAAAAGGGTTTCGTAAATCACGCGATGGATGGAGCTGGTTCTCGAATTAGTCTCGGGCTGCTGAGCTTCCACAAAAATTGGATAAAAAGGGCGATGGCCCGGTACAGCTTGAGGAAATTGAAGGCGGATCCCGCCAGAATTGCGTTAATTCTGTCGCCATCTTTCCCGGAAAGCTGATTTCGATGCATTCGGTGATCGGTTTTCAAATGGCCAATGACTGGTTCCACAGCCTGTCTTCGCCTCAAAAATCGTTTCAGATTGGGCGGTAGCCCTCGTGCACCGCTCATGAAAATCTGTTTATGCGGAATTTTTTTCGCCGCTCCCTTGTAGCCTTTGTCCACAAATACCTGTGATATGGCGCGGCCGCACGCCGCTTCAGCCTCTTCGATAGCACCTTTCAGCGTATGGCCGTCATACGGATTTCCATGAAGAGCGTCCACAGCCAGCACCCAGTTGCTTCGGGACGATGTGGTCACCGAGACCTTGCACCCAAATTCGTATCGTTTGTGCGCTTTGCCCTTGGAAATGCATTCCACCTCTGGCGCGTGCACAGAGTACACTTTGTTTTTGTCATAGCGTTGCTGTGTGTAAATGCGTTTTGAAATGTTCAGCAGTTCTCGAAGCTCCGCGTCCGGCCGCGCATGTTTGCGTTCAATATCGCGAATCACTCTGCCGAGGTATCCTCGAAGTTGACGCGTCATTTTACGTGCGCGACGATATTGTTGCGCGTGGGCATAACGCCCCTGCTTTGTCAGCGCCGCTTTTCCTTTGCGTGCATAACTCTGTCGCAGCGATATGCCGCGTTCTATGGCGGCCTTCACCAGTTTAACACGCGCTTTCTGGTACAAACGTGCGTCCGTGGGGTGCGCTATCGCCTTTTCCTGCACAGTCGTATCGACATTGACACGGGCAAACTCATTACGGCCAATTTGCTTTTGCCTTTTCGCTGTTTCCAGCGTCTCCGTTAAGAGCAACTTCAAATTATCCGGCCCAATCCGTTTGCGCCAGCGTGACATGGAACTGGGATCGATGGGAAACCGGTACTGGAAAAACTCGAATCCGCAAAAGTACTGCCAGTACGGATTCTCGACGAAACGCTCCACCACCGACTCGTCGCTCTCATTGAATGTGTGTTTCAAATAATGAAGCGCCACCATCACGCGCGTCGGCTGACCGGGGCGACCCTTGTCCGCGTACAACGCTTCGAACGCTTCTTCAAAAACCGACCATTGAATCTCATTGGCCAGCACCACCAGCGGATGATTGGACGCGCACAGCGTCTCCAGCCGTGTCTCAAACATTTCGCGCTGCTTCCTTTTTTTT
>RQOI01000280.1 GCA_003854995.1 Candidatus Zhuqueibacterota bacterium | reverse complement strand
GTTTATTTTCATCAACATTGAATAGATCGAAATGACATATGACTTTGTGTTCTCGGCGAACTCGGTGGTTTGCTTTTACCCACTCGAGTCGTTATAGAGCCTAAAACACAACATTGCAGCGTAAAGTATCATGAAGAAAAACCCTGGCATTGACGCCTTTGACTGCGACTCGAGAATTTTCATTTGACTCAAAAGAAGCAATTCAACATTACTGATCCAGCTTGCACCCCTGCAAGATAGTTTCATGGCTCATTTCCGAGCGCTGCCAAAAAGTATTTTTCAAGTTTTTTCAGATGCTTTGGCTCGTAGGCAATTTCTCTTTGCGCACTGATGTTCTGCTCTGTCGCATCGACAAGCCTGCCATCGTTTTTTAGATCAGTCACGATCTTTATCGGAGCTTGCTGCGCATGCTCTTTGAAAAAAAAGATGACTCTCGTCTCCTGCCAGTCACGCGCAAGATCGGCCGGATAAATCTTGACCCCGCATTCGCCGGTCGATAGCCATTCATTGGCGACAGCTTCGGTCGGCAACTGCTTCACTTTCCAATCCTGGCTGAATAGTGTTTTCATCTGCGCACGCTCACCTTTACGTTTTTTTCGTCAATGAGAGTTGCTTGCATACATTTAGAACAGCTTTTTTGCCGAAATTCTTGCATTTCAGCAGCACTTAGAGCAAATAGATTATCATCAGTCCCAGCAAACCAACGATCGTCGTGTAATACAACGTCGGGATGATCGTCTTGCGCAGAGTGCTCCCCTCCTGCCCCAGCACGCCGGCGGTGGCCGAGGCGGCGACGACGTTGTGGATCGCGATCATATTGCCCGCCGCAACGCCGACCGCCTTCAGGGCGACGACAATGACGCCGGAGATCATCAAATTGTCGGCCACGCTGTGCTGGAACAGGCTGAACATCAGATTGGAGACCGTGTTGCTGCCGGCGATGAATGCTCCCAGCGCGCCGATCAACGGCGCGAACAGCGGCCAGACGCCGCCCACGTTCGCCGCGACCCATTTCGCCAACGCCACCGGCATGCTCGGCAATCCCATGCCATTGATGCCGGAATTCATATAGATGCGCACCATTGGCACCGTGAAGATCAGCACAAAGCCGGCGCCGAGCAGGATTCGCCCCGATTCTTTCGCCGCAGCGGCCAGCTCACGCGGTCGCATGCGATGCAGAAAATAGGTGATCAGCACCGCCAGCAGCAGGAGTGTGCCGGGCAGATAGAGCGGCGTCGAAGCGGCTGAGATATCTGTCCCCAGGATGCTCGTCCATTTGACGGTCAATAATTTCAGCCATGTTCCGACCGGCAATTGCGGCAGGCGGGTGATGACCAGTATGAAGGCAAGCGAGGCATAGGGCGCCCAGGCAAGCCAGACGGGCATCGATTGCTCTTTTTCCAGGCCCATGGTCATGCTGCCGCGTCCCTGATCGTCCCGATCCTTTGCCGATGAAAAATCCCAGCTGTCCTTCGGCAACAGAAATCGCTTTTTAGCGGCAAAAGTGACCAGCGCCAGGCCGACCAAGGCGCCGAACAGTGATGGAAATTCCGGACCCCAAAAGACGCCGGCCAGGGTATAGGGGACAGTGAAGGCCAGACCGCTGAACAGGGCGAACGGCGCGATGCTCAATCCCTCGGACCAGGAACGGTGGCGGCCAAAAAATCGGGTTGTCATCATGATCATGAGCAAAGGGATCGCTGTGCCGGTGACGCCGTGCAGCATGGCGGACGACGCGGCAATGCTTCGCAGATAACTGTCGAACGGGATGCCGGCCGTCGCCAGTCTGGCCAGCAACTCGGGATTCTCCAGGCCGCCGCGCACGCCGATCAGGATGGGTGTGCCGACAGCGCCAAAGGTCACGGCCGTACTCTGAATCATCATGCCGATCATGACCGCGGCCAGGGCCGGAAAACCGAGAGCGACCAGGAGCGGGGCGACGATGGCCGCCGGCGTGCCAAAGCCGGCAGCGCCTTCGATGAACGAGCCGAACAGCCAGGCGATGATGATGATCTGTACGCGGCGATCCGTACTGACGGTGGTAAAGCCGGTGCGGATGGCAGCGACGCCGCCGGACTGTTTCAGCGCATTGAGCAGCAGAATCGCTCCAAAAATGATCCAGAGAATTTCAAAGGTGATGAACAGCCCCTGGATGGTCGAGGCGATCACCCGCGTCGGGTTGACGCCCCACAGGCCCATGACAATGGCTGCGGTGATGACATAGACCAGCGGCATGGCCCGGCGCGCCGGCCAGCGACACCCGACCAGCAGCACGGCCGCGACGAAAATGGGCGTAATCGATAGGAATGCCTGGATTGTCAGAGTCATGTTGCTGACCTCATCGCAACGATTTTGCTCGAGCCTGGCGCCGGCTCTTTTGGGCTATTATACGATCCCCTCCGTTTTTTTATCGGCGGCGCATGATCAATTTCGATCGCGCGCCCCCTTTCTCGTAATAGCCAATTAAAACATCCTCATGTTTATCGAGTTCGAACGTCAAGGCTGCCGAATCGAGGCTGAATTTAATTCTTCCGTCACGATCAACCTGTGCCGCCGTTCTCACCCAGCCGCTATCAAAATATCCTCCTGGGTGCTTGCCCCATGAATAGAGAACGGATGCTGCAGTGGAATCAATCTTTTCAACCACAAGTTGATCTGCGATGCTGAAATCACCTCTGCCGTACCAATGCCCTGAAAGCCTGGCGATCGAACCGCTCACCGTATCGGCGGGTTTGCTGATTTCGAACGTCGTCAAGATCGGCGCTTCATTGTTAATTTCATCATATTCATCCCGGAAATTCTCCTGCAAAGCCGGCAAAATATAGCGATAAATGATTTCATTATTTGGACTTTCAGTCGCATAGTTGCCGGCGGTCAGCACGAGGACAGCGTCCAGATCCGGCAAGACAATGATGTTTTGTCCGCCCCAACCCATTGCTGCAAACGAAGGGATGACAACAGCGCCGAGCGCATATTTCTTAATCCACCATTGATAGCCATATCCCTCGCTGGCGTTGAAACGAACTGACGGGCTGATCGATTTCTCGACCCATACGGACGAGACGATCTGTCGCGATTTCCATACGCCGTCCTTGAGCATCAGATAGCCAATTTTGGCCATATCTCGCGGCCGCAATTTCAAATCGCCGGAGGCGTATACCATATCATCGTTGATATATATCCACTTGTACTGCTCGATTCCCAGGGGCTCGAATAGATACTTTTTTGCAAATGCATCCAGCCTGAGCCTAGACGTCTCCTGGATCACCTCGCCAAGCAGATTGGTGTTGCCGCCGTTGTAATAGAATTCAGTGCCAGGTCGATGGATAGCGGGCTTGGCTAATATGTATTTGACCGGATCCGGGACAATGAACAATTGAATGATATCATTTTTAGCTTCTCTATAGAATACATCCTGCTCGTTCCACTGCAGTCCCGAGGTCATGGTGAGCAAGTGCTGCAGAGTGATATGGCTTTTCATGCTGTCAGATAAAAAAGCATATTCAGGGAAAAACTTGAACAGCTTCTCATCAACGCTATCGATGAATCCTTGATCAGCGGCTATGCCAAATAAAATGGAGGTGATGCTCTTTGTGACAGAAGCCAGATTGTGAATGCTGTTGGGGGTGAAATTCGTCCGCTCCCCCTTGAAATCTTTCGCCTCATAATTGAACTTCCAGCCCGGGAAATAGTGCTCGAAGACAAGTACGCCCTGCTTTATGATGAGAACGCTGTGAATATTCTGATAGGCGCCATCGGCAATCTTGTCGACCATTATCTGCAGTTTCTGCGAATCTATACCAGCGCTGCGCAGATTTCCAGTTTGCCAACCATCCTCTGTCTGCCCAGGGGGATTGATCCTCGCGACATTCTGTACGGCGCTATTTTCTTCGCCGCATGAGATGCTGGTAAAAGACAGGGCATAAATCAACGGGACAAGGCTTTTCTTCATCTTGATTTCCTTTGTTTTGGCAGCATCGCTCGATACTCATCGCAGCAATAATAGTTTTCTCGACTGTTGCTGATCCTCTGATTGTATGGAACAGAGATAAAGTCCTGAATTCAATTTTTGTCCCCGGTCATCCTGACCATCCCAAATGACAGCATATTCGCCGGCAGCTCGAAAGCCATCAATCAACGTCCTCACTTGTGCACCGAGCGCATTATAGATCTTTAAGGTCATATACGAAAATCGCGCTAATTCAAATCGAATGGTGGTCTCCGGATTAAATGGATTGGGATAGTTTTGCTGCAAGCGGAACGAGTGCGAGGAACTGTTCGGCTCTGACAGGTCTGCTGCCATGGAGTCAAAAGCAGTTATCGAATTGAGCAGCTCGCCGGCGAAATCAAAGAGCGCGACATTTTCCCACGGCGAGCCCAACCGCGGCGCGGAAATCCACTCCGGCGCCCAATAAAACAGGCCCAGTCCCTTATTGGCCGGAACAGCGCGCAGGAGCTGAATGAGATCCTTCAGAAAGCTCGTCTGTCCCTCGATTGTCGCCGGATAGTCTGGATCAAGCTGGGCGACGGTGCCGACGATATTATTTGTGTCGTCAGTCCAGGCGAGAGTCCATGGATAGGCGGTCTCGACCAGGAGAATCTCTTTGCCGTAGCGTTGCGCGAGGTCGTGCACATTCGCCGCAAGATCGCTCAGCGCGCCATGCCACCAGGGGTAATAGGACAAGCCAATGATATCGAAATCGACATTTTGCGCCAACAGATGATCAAAAAACCAGCGGCACCCCGAGTTGTCGCCGCCGCGATCGATGTGGATCACTATTTTGATGCTATCATCCGGCACAATACTATCATTTACACCGCGAACGCCTGCATTGATCAACGCGGCCAGCTGAGCCCATTGTTGCGGCGTGTTCTGCTGATCGCAGACGCGGCCGTCATTCCACAACATGCCGCAGACGATCTCATTGCCGAGCTGAACCATATCCGGAAGGGTATTCTGATTCTTCAGGATTGTGATGACAGCACGGGTATAGTGGTACAGGCTGTCTTGCAGAGCTTGAAACGCCAAGTTCTGCCACGCAGCCGGTTTTGTCTGGCGGCCGGGATCTGCCCAGGTATCTGAATAATGAAAGTCGAGCAAAAACTTGCAGCCCGCAGATTTGATCCGCTCGGCCATGAGGGCTGTCTTGGCCAGATTGTTATATCCGGAAACGGGCCTATGCCAGATTCGCAGCCGGACAAAATTGACGCCATGATCTTTCAAGATCAGCAGCGCATCTCTTGAGATGCCATTTTCTTTGAACACCCCGCCATGATCTTCTATTTCAAGCAGCGCCGAAAGGTCGACTCCCTTGATGAACTCTGCCTGCTGATTCGCATTTTCCTGTGCGGAGAGCAGGACGAAGAAAAAGATGAGCACGATAGATGCGTATATTCTGACCATTTGCATTCCGTAATTTTATAAGACATGATTTAACCTGAAAAATGCACCCACACGAAGACACCAAGACTCCAAGATTGATTTTAACTTTAACAGACGAAAGCGTGAAAAACTCGGCAAATTTTCCTAGTCAGGCCCAAGATT
>RQOI01000022.1 GCA_003854995.1 Candidatus Zhuqueibacterota bacterium | reverse complement strand
CGGCATTCGCGAAAAGGAGACGCTGGAAGCGCAGGATGAGATCATTCGCCAGTTCGTTTGTGCCGCCTATCCGCAACTCAAAGATCGGACACTATCGAGCTGGGAATTCAACTGCGCCCTCGGCAAATGGACGGCTGAACATGCGCCGCATCCGCAAAAAAGCTTTGTTGTGGCCGCAGCGCTCGCCGGCGTGCCCATTTTTTGGGACTCGACCGCGAATCATTCGATCGCCATGAATCTGGTGCGAACGGATCGCGAAGGTTACCCGTTGATCCTGTCTGGACAAAAGGATGTGTTCGATTCGGCTGCAATATGCTTTGCTCGACCGCAAACAGGATTCATCGAACTCGGTGGCGGGGGTCCAAAGAACTTTATTCAACAGACCGGCCCAACCATCAGTCAAATTCTCGGCATTGAATTTGCGGGCGCCGAACGCGGACTGCAGATCGGCACGGCCGTGGAGCGCGAAGGCAGTCTGTCGAGTTGCACTTTCAGCGAGGCCGTCACCTGGGGCAAATACAAAGAGGTGCGCGAAGACAAACTGGTGCAAATTTGGGGAGAGTACAGCATCATCTTTCCGCTGCTGGTCGCCTTTGTCGTGGAGAATTGCCGCCCGAAAACGCCGAAACGTTTGGTGGGGGCGCTGCCGGATTTCACCACCCAGCTCGAAGCCCGATGCAGCTGAACAGCAAACAATTTCTCGGACCGGAAAATCACGCTGACTGGGAAACCGCGCGTTATCTCATTTTGCCCATCCCCTATGAAGGGGCCGTCTCCTATGGCACCGGCACAGGGGCGGCGCCGGTGGCCGTGCTCGATGCATCCAATTATTTGGAATTCTGGGATGAAGTTTTAAAAATTGATCCGTCGACAGCCGGAATTGTGACGCTCCCACCCGTGCGTGTGCGTCAGGATCACGCGGAAATGCACGAGATCATTTATCAGCGCGCCAAAGAAATTCTGCAGTACGACAAATTCCCCCTTTTTCTCGGCGGCGATCATTCGATCAGCAGCGCGCTCTTTCGGGCGTTGAAAGAAAAGTACGGCCGCCTCTCCTGCGTGCAGATCGACGCACACGCTGACTTGCGCGACTCGTATGAAGGCAGTCGCTTCAGTCACGCCTCTGTCATGGCGCGCATTCGCGAGATGACGCCGCACGCGCTGCAAATTGGCGTTCGCAGCATGTCGCAAGAGGAAGCGGAGTGGATCGAACGCGATCGTCTCGCTGTTTGCACCATGCATGCGTTTCGCTCGCGTCTTTATGATTGGCGAACGGCTTTAGCAAACTTGCCGGAACCGGTTTACCTCACCTTTGACGTGGACGCCTTTGACTGGAGCGTCATCGCCAGCACCGGAACGCCGGAACCGGGCGGATTCACCTGGGACGAAGTTTTGCATATCGTGCAGCACATCTTTCAGACAAAACGGGTGATCGGCTGTGACGTGGTCGAATTGAGCGCCTCGCCGCATGACCGTAATTCCCCTTTTGCCATCGCGAAACTCGTATACAAAATGATCGGTATGCATATTATGTCGAAATCCTGAGGATCACCCTCGGCTTCAGAGTAAAAGGCACTTGGGGTTGATCCGCATCCTTTCGCTGAACCACAACTTCGGCTTTATAGAGCTTTTGGCGGCCGAACTTTCCACCAAAATGCGGCTGTATTTTGGATATTCAACGCCCATAACTGAATCCTCATTCTTTTCTTCTTGACATTCTTCTAGAGAATTCTTACACTTTTTCATCTTAGCCATCAATCCCCATCCTGGCTCGCACAAATTTCCTTCTAGGAAAGTCTGTACTGATGCTCAAAAATAATGAACATGCCTTACCAGAAACGCTGAACTCTCGCTATCAAATTTTAGGGAAATTGGGATCCGGTGGCATGGCTTCCGTCATAAAAGCCCGTGATATCAAATTAAAGCGCCTCGTTGCCTTAAAGTTTCTTTCATCCGACCGGCTTGGGGATAAACGTTCCATAGATCGTTTGGTTCTTGAGGCGCAAACAATTTCTAAATTAAATCATCCCAATATTTGTATTTTGCACGATATTCTGGAATATAAAAACACGCATTTTTTGGTCATGGAGCTGGTCGAAGGTGAAACACTGCGAGCCATACTTAATCGCGTCAAGGTCCTCCCTGCTGAAGAGGCAATTCAGTTGGCCATTCAAATTGCGACAGCATTAAAAGTGGCGCATGACAGCGGCATCATCCATCGCGATATCAAACCGGAAAATATTATGATTACTCCTGATGGCCACGTCAAAGTGATGGATTTTGGCCTAGCAAAACTGCGCGACTCAACGGAAGACGCCACTTCTTCGAGTACGTATTCCGGGCTAAAGTCAGAGAGCGGCTTGTATGGAACAGATGCATATATGTCCCCGGAACAAATTGATAACCTGCCACTGGATGAAAAGACTGACATTTTTTCTCTGGGAATTGTCATTTATGAAATGGTGACAGGTCGAAATCCGTTTTCCGGAGACAATTCCACATTGTTGATGAAATCAATTCTTCATACAAATCCACCGTCACTTCACACCGAACAAACCGGCTTGCTATACGAACTCGATCGAATCGTCCAAAAATCTCTTGCCAAAGATCCGGCACAACGACAGCGCGATATGCACGAGCTCATTCTTCAATTACAGAACATCGAAAGAGGAATCCCTGAAAAAACAATCGCACAAAAATTCCGATCATCAATCGGAGTACTAGTTTTCTTTCTATCCGTTCTTGTCGTTTCAATAATT
>RQOI01000279.1 GCA_003854995.1 Candidatus Zhuqueibacterota bacterium | reverse complement strand
GTCACCCGCTTTCGCATTCGAACCGAAATGCACACAGGCGATGATGTCGGTGGCATCGATCAGATACGGGTTGGCACAATCCATGCGAGTGATTTTGATTCGAGCAACGAGGGGTGGAATGCAGCCGGCGATGGCACGATGGAATGGGTGGCGGGCGGCGGCATAGACGGCGGCCATTTGCAGATCAGCGATTGGGCGACCGGAGATTATCACTTTGCCGTGGCGCCGCTGAGCTGGGCCGGCGACTGGTCGAGCCTCATGGGCCAGAACATTACGTTCTATTTCAAAACCGATCATCCCTCCTATGAGGCGCTGGTTGAAATTTCCAGCGTGCCAGAGAAACGCCTCGTCCTGGCAGTGGACGATCTCTCCGTCCCGGCCGGTGGCGCGACGACGATGAGCGTCACTCTGAGCGAACCGTCCACAGCGCCTCTCATCGTCAACTTGAACTCGTCTGCGAGCTGTTTTGTCGTTGACAGCGAGATCAGTATCGCCGCCGGACAGACAGTGGCCACATTTGATGTCACTGTTCCCGTTGATGCTGAAGACGGCTGTACGTCGGTCATCACCGCGAGCGCGACCGGTTATGGTGATTCGCGCATCACCCTGAGAGTCGAGGCCGCATCCGCCAGCCTGGCGACAGTGAAGGGACGAGTGACAGATGCAATCACGGGCGTGGCGATCCCGAACGCCACCATCTCCGTCGCCGGCAGAAGCACCACCACGGACAGCGATGGCTACTATACACTCGAAAACATTCCCACAAACATGCTCAGTGCCGATTTTTCCGGCGAACCGCGCAGCGGTTCTGCCCCACTGACCGTACACTTTACAGATCTATCCAGCACCGTCCGGCAGATGCTCTCCGCCTCCGCAGAAGGCTATTTCGACTATGAATCAGCCGTCACCCTCACGCCAGGCGAGGCACTGACCGTCAATATCTCATTATCGCCTGTCATCACCGAAAGTGAGCTGCGAATCGTGCTCAACTGGGGAGATGTGCCGCGGGACCTGGACAGTCACCTCCTGGTGCCTGGTTCGGCTGGTGGCGATCCCTTTCAGGTTTACTATAGCAGCAAGGGTAAAACAGATGATTATCCGTATGCCATGCTGGACATCGATGACAGAAGCGGGTTTGGGCCGGAGACGATCACCATCAGCCAATTTGTCGCCGGCCGCTATATCTTTTTTGTGCACAACTATTCGCGCGAGCAACCGATCACCGTTTCCAATGCGGTCGTACAAATCTACAGCCGCACCGGCCTGCTGCATACGGTGAATGTGCCGCTGGTCGGCGATGGCGCCTACTGGCACATCTGCGATATCGACGGCGCTACCGGCCAGGTCACGATTAAGAACACCATAGGCGGCGATCAACCGCGGCTCGGCGCACGCAGCCTGATGAAAACAATCGCCAAGAGTGAAATAGCTTCTGCAGCGGATATCCTCTCGTGGCAATGGGATTTCAACGATGACGGCATTGTCGATGCAACCGAGCAAAATCCAAGCTACACCTACACAGCAGCCGGCAATTATTCGGTCTCTCTCACCATCTCCGATGGCGTAAATACATACACTGAGCGTAAAAATAACTATATCACTGTCACCTCGGATACCCTGGAGCTCACGGGCTACGACGTGAATGTGACCGGCGTCGACATTGCCAATTTTCCGCTGGTGAAATGCTTTGTCTCGGTCGTCGACGCTGTCCTCAGAACTCCGGCGGAGACTCTTGGGCTGGCGAACTTTGATGTGACAGAAGAGAATCTGGATGTCCTGTCGCTCACGGTCAGCCCGCTGGACATCGCCTCTGGCGCCAAGGCTGATATCGTCTTTGTCTTTGATGTGACGGGCAGCATGGGCGACGAGATCAGCATGCTCAAGGAACGCTCCCTTGCATTCGCCGATTTGCTCGCCTCACGCGGCATCGACTATCGCCTGGGACTGGTGACCTTTTCCGATGAGGTTGAAGCGATCAATGATTTCACCGCCGACGCCAACGAGTTCAAGACCTGGATCAGCGGCCTCGTCGCCTCAGGCGGCGGCGACACCAACGAGAACGCACTGGAAGGCATCGAAGCGGCGACGCGGCTGAGCTATCGCGACAACACGCAACGCATCGGCATACTCATCACCGACGCGGACCATCACGAAGCCGGCGAATCCGGCGACGGCAGCACGGACCAGACAACGAACAGCATCATCGACTTGCTGAACAGCAGCCAGATCACCATGCACGTCGTCGGCAAGCCCGACTGGGATCCGCACAAAAAAATCGCCTATGACACTGGCGGTCGCTACTATTGGATCACTGGGGATTTCAGTGATATCATCGACAGCATCAGCGATCTGGTGACCAAGCAATATGTCGTCACCTATGTGTCGCCAACGCCGACGCCGGATGACAACTGGCGCGACATCGAGATCACGGTGATTAAAGACGAAAAGGGCGGCATCGGCACGGGCAGGTACTATATCGGCGCATCTCGACTCATCATGAATCCGCCGACCCTGCTCGGCCGCGTCGATGACACTTTCGTCCTGGATATCCGCGCCGAATCAGTTGTCAATATGGGAATGGCGCATTTCAATATCACCTTTGATAACACAAAGATAGAAGCATTGAATGTTAACGAAGGGGACTTTTTATTGCAGGGAGGCGCATCAAGCACTTTTATTCAAGAGATCAAAAATCCAAATGGTCGCATCGAGATATCAACGACGAGGCTGGTGAACGGCCAGGAACCGGGCGTCACCGGCAGCGGCTTGCTGGCGCAAATATCGTTCAAGGTGAAGGTGCAGGACTGCACCAGCAACATCGAATTCCAGACGCCGGATGTCCGTCACCCGGACAATTCGCCTCTCTATGTCACGACCAGCGGCGCATCGCTGCGTTCCATGGGTATTGCCGGTGCTTCAGATCTTTTATGCGATTTCGACAACGACCTCGACATTGACACGCGTGACTTTGCCCTCCTGGGCACCTACTGGAAACCCGGCAATGACGCGGATGGCGACGTCGGCCCGGCGGCCGGCGCTGTGCCGCTATTGACGCCCGATCCGGACGCCCTCGTCAACTATGAAGATCTGTTCGTCTTCACCCGCATGTGGAACTGGTACCACGCCGCGCTGCTGTCGGCGCCCGTGCTCGCCAAATCAACGGGAGATTTGACCTGGCAGTGCAGCAAAACAACGGACAGCTCTCTCCGCCTGGCGTTCGAGCTGCAGAACATATGCGACTTGTCCATGGGACATTTTATCCTGCATTACGACGCGCGCCATTGCGCCTTTAGATCGGCGCAGGAAGGTCACCTGTTGCAGCCCGATGCCAGTCCAGTCGCGCTTCTGGTTGAAGAAACCGCCGCCGGGACGCTCGAGGTGTCATTTTCGCGACTCACCGCTGTGGGCGCACAGGCCGGCGTGAACGGCACGGGCGTGCTGCTGACGCTCGACTTTGAACGGCGCGACGCGGCCGCAGATCTTGCGGTGCAGGTGAATGATATCGATTTTCGATCACCACAAAATACGCAAATCTATGTCAAAACCGCTATAGATAATACAGATCATTCGACCGTTCAAACACCGACGCATTACGCGCTGGCCAATTATCCCAATCCGTTCAACAGTCGGACCACGATAGAATTTCAGGTGCCGGAAGCGGGAGAAATTAAGATAGATGTCATGAATATTCTGGGCCAGCCGGTGAAGACCATCGCGCAGGAGCGATTCGAGGCCGGCTCGCACAAGGTCGTCTGGGACGGGGTGGATGATGCTGGCCACGACGTCGTCAGCGGCACATTCATCCTCCGTCTGCAGGCGGGGTCACGGCAGATCGTTCACAAGATTTTATATTTAAAGTAAACCGGAGCGGGGAGAAAGGCGCTGCTTGCTCTGCCTTTTTCCTCGTTCCATTTTTTATATCATATGACTCGCCGGCTCTGGCAATTCTGAATTCTCCCCTTTTTGCCTCCTCACATCGCCGCATGGCCTCGTCCTCGCTGAAGCTCAGGTAGACAGGGCGCGCCCCTTGAGCACATGCGCGCTCGCGTCGGTTATCCGCACCTGGACAAAATCTCCAATGCCCGCGTCACCGCGCGGCAGGATGACCAGCTTGTTGCCATCGGTGCGACCCTGCATGTCGGATGACGATTTTTTGGTGCGCAGGGATTCGATCAGCACCGCGTGCACCTGGCCGATGTGCGCTCGATTTTTGGCGAGCGAGATCTCTTTTTGCAGCTCGTTCAAGCGGACGATGCGCTCCGTCTTTTTTACCGCTGACACATCATCGGGGAATCTTTTCGCCGCCAGCGTCCCTTTGCGCTCGGAATACTTGAAGATAAAGGCCGAATCAAATTCGACTCGCTGCATGACATCGACCGTGTCTTCAAACTCTTTTTCCGTCTCGGTCGGAAAACCGACGATGATGTCCGTGGTGAGCACCATGGCTGGAAAAAATCTTTTAATTTTATCGACCAGGGCGAGATAGTCCTCTTTGTCATAGGTTCGGTGCATCAAATCCAGCACGCGCGAGTTGCCCGCCTGCAGGGGCAGGTGAATGTGCTTGCACACCTTGGGATTTTCCGCCACGACGCGCAAGAGCGACGTTGGAAAATCCTTGGGATGCGGCGAGGTGAATCGAATCCGCTGCACGCCGTCGATTTCACTGATCTTGTCGAGCAGATAGGCGAAATCGTGGCCGTCGTGTTGGTAAGAGTTGACGTTCTGGCCGAGGACCGTGATCTGTTTGCATCCCTGCGCCGCCAGCTCTCTGGCCTCGGTGACGACATCATCGACGGACCGGCTGCGCTCGCGGCCGCGCGTATAGGGCACGACGCAAAAGGTGCAAAAATTATTGCAGCCACGCATGACCGCGATCCAGCCGTTGACGCCGCCGCTGCGAAACGGATGCACGCCCGAGTAGGTTTCGCTGCGCGACAGGCGGATGTCGAATGCCTTGTCGCTGCTCTCGATGCTCTTTTCGATGAGCGACGGCAGCCGTCTATAGCTGTCTGGCCCGGCGATGAAATCGATGGGCAGTTTTCCATCCGCTATTAATCCCTGCCGGTGGCTGGTGGGCATGCAGCCGATGAGGCCGATTTTTTTGTGCGCGCCGCCATTGAGGTGGCGAAGAGCGTGCACGCGCGCGATCACCTTGCGGTCAGCGTTATCGCGCACTGAACATGTGTTCAGGAGAATGATATCCGCCTCTTCCGCGCTGTCCACCAGCGCATAGGCCTTTTCCCGCAGTATGCCTCTGACGATCTCGCTGTCATACTCATTCATCTGACAGCCGTAGGTTTCGATGTATACCTTCATTCAGCATCTATCCAGTTGAAAAATCTGCATTTTATTTCTTCTTCAATTCGATCTCACGCAAAGTCGCAAAGGCGCAAAGATTCGCAAAGGTTGTGTAAAAAGTGAAATAAATTTTCGTTGACACATATTTGCGTCACATCGTAGTTTTTTATTAAAAAGTACTATTCGACCACCACTGGACAATCTGACATGTGCAGTAATAATCAGATCTCTGACAGCTAGAAATTATTTCTATCATTTTTCTTTGCGTATCCTTGGCGTCTTTGCGCCTTTGCGTGAGTTTGGATCAATCACGCAAAGTGAGATTTGCTTTGTTACGATCTGCCACAGCCTGGC
>RQOI01000278.1 GCA_003854995.1 Candidatus Zhuqueibacterota bacterium | reverse complement strand
CTCCTTTCCATCAGTAAAAATGAATGGCATTCGGGTGAATTTTATTCAAGATAGGCAATATTGGCGTTCAGCACAAGTATTTTCTTGAAAAAAATGTAAAACGACAAGCGCTCAACGCCATGCCATGAAAACCTGGCGCGGCTTCTGGCCGCAACCAAAAATATACAAACCACCGAGTGCACCGAGAAAATAAATGAAAAAAATTTTCCGGATCCGCAATGGCGTTATCTTTGGGAGAGCTATCGCCGTTAAAATCACGAATCATTCTTTGAGAATGATCGGACAAATGCTTATATTGACTCTATATGTCAGATGAATAAATCGCACATTCAACTGAAAGGGTGAATATGACGTTCTTGTACCTGAACTCTGACACCATGGGAAAAGGGAATGATGAGCTCGGCAAAAAACTGCTCGTCTCGTTTATGCAAAAACTTGCCATGTCAGATATCAAGATCGACGTTGTTGGCTGCGTCAACAATGGTATTTTTTTGACCACCAAAGACAGTCAAGTCATTGACAGTCTGACTGCATTGCAAGACAAAGGCGCGCACATCGTCACCTGCGGCACTTGCCTTGATTTTCATCAGCGTCGCGATGGCCTGCTCATCGGCACTGTCGGATCTATGGACGGAACTGTGCAGATCATGGCGAGCGCAGATCGCGTCATCCGTCCTTGCTAGAAATTTTGTAAAATCTTGTCATCGCCGGATTTTCCATTTGCTAAAGTTAACGAAATCTTTATATTACACATCCTATTAACTGCAAAGCAGTCAGGACAATCCACACATGTTAAAATTTACGAATTGCCGATATTTTCTGCAAAATTTGCTTTTGGCCGGCGCAGCGATGTTCGTGCCGTCATACTGCGTGCGCGGCGCTGACCTGGGATCAAGAGTTCTCGGCGATGACAAGGCCAATCGACTCCGGTTCCTCCGTCAGCGCAGCCCGTGGATGATCTGAAAGCAGCCAACGCAAAAGATCCGAGTCTACAGAAAGAAAGGATTAGACTGAGTGAAAAGACGTGATTTTCTAAAGAGTTCCGTTGCCGCTGCAGCGTTTGCAGCACCCGCGATCATCCCCGCCAGACTCCTGGGCAGAAATGACCAGGTGCTGCCGAGCAACAAGATCACTATGGCCTGCATTGGCGTCGGCTGGCAGGGCACCGGTAATATGGAGAATTTTTTACGCGAGTCCGATTGTCAGGTGGTCGTTGTCTGCGATCTGGATGAAAAGCACCTCGAAGACGCCCGCCGAATCGTCAATTCGACCTATCACAACAACGACTG
>RQOI01000277.1 GCA_003854995.1 Candidatus Zhuqueibacterota bacterium | reverse complement strand
ATCGGCTTGCGGACTCGTGGCGCAATTCCACCCCAATGCGCAGAGCAGTCCGACGATGAACAGGCGAATTGACCGCATATCATTGATCCTTTTTATAAATATAGCTGGCATAGTACCAATACGTATCGCCGAATGTGGTGGCGAGCTCACGCGAAGCGGCGGCAGGATTATTGTATTTTTTCAAAATGCTGATATAATCCTGAAATCTGGCTGCCGTTTGCCGTGCGATGCCGATCCCGGCCGGCATAAAGTCGCGCTGACCCGTGTTCAGCGAATACATCAAGACAGCTTCTGCAAAATGACGCGGCAGTTTTTTATAGTTGATTTCCCGCATACCATCCAGTCTGTTGATAAAGCGGCCAATTTTACCGTCGAGGAGAAGGCCGGCCATCTGATACTCAAAGGCCATTTTGTTCGAACGATTCGCCCGCAGCAGCTCTTCAAGACACGCCTCCGGCTGAGTTGGGATCATGATGAAATCGGTCGTCGGCATCAACTGCCTGAGGCGGCGCACCTGCGGAAATGCGGAAAAATCGTTTTTCGTGACGGCGTTTTGCATCTGTTCGGCCCACTTTTTCAGCCACACGGTCTTTTTCAGCATGGCAAGATATTTTTGCGCCATGGCGGCTTCATCTTTGATGACATACACCAGCGCCAGGCGCTGCAGCGTCCACGGCGTATCGCCGGACACGGACAGCGCCTCATGCGCCCAGCGCTGCGCCTCGTTCACAAGTCCCAGTTCAAAGAACAGATCGCTGTATTGCAGCGGATAGAGGTGGCGGACGCTCTCGTGCAGGAAAAGGCCGGCCTGCTGCCGCTGCGGGTAGGTGAACATGGCCTCACACAACCTGTTTTCATGATAGAGCGCCCGGTTGAGCTGCATTTGGCCGATATGGGTGTCGAATAAATTGTGCTCCTGCACGGTTTTGATGACCTCCTGCCATTGGGACTGCCGCGCGTAATAGTCCATGCCCAGGAGCGATTTCTCTCTCTTTTGTATGGAAAACCATGAAAAAAGAGCGACGACCAGGAGGAGGAGGGCTGTCTGCCCTGTCCAGAGCGCCGTCGATCGCTCTGCAGCGAAAAATTTGTTCAATGCGGGAATGACCGCTTTTCCACGCAGTCGCACGCACAGCGTGCTGAACAGCGCGCTGAACAGAACGGCCAGTGGAATAAAAAGCAGCAGGGCGAGGAGGTCATATCGTTGTGCCCCATCGCCCTTGAGCCAGAGATGTATGAGATACGATTTTTCCGGCAAAAGAATGAACAAATAGCTCGATGCCAGCCAGGGCGCGATGCCGGCGATCGCTGTATAAAGGGCGGACAAAAGAAAATGGCGCTGAAACAGCATCTCGAAAAAGACGACGATGGCAGTGAAAAGCAGCGCCGGGCCTGCAGCGGCATAATAGACGAGCGTGTAGAGGCAGATGAAGGCTAAAAGCCGGAAAAAAAGCTGTTGCGGCGCCAGGCGAACGAAGAGGAGGGCGGCTACGACAGCGCACAAAAAGCCGAGAGCGACGGCGAGGGGAAATTCATAGCTGTGGTGCAGGAGAAAGAGCAGATGACTCGGAATCCATGCCAGTAAGGAGATCGCTCTCTTGGAATTGAACGATCGCAGGAGAAGGGTGACGAAAAATGTCGTGAGGCAAAGCACGACGGTCAATAGCAACGCGCCGCTCCATGAATGAACTAAAAATTGCGACAGAAAGCGCGACAGCAGTTCCAGCGCGCCACCGGGGTAAGAGAGGAACTCGCGATAAAAAGCGCTGTCAAAGATAAAGACCGGCTGCTGTGATTGGTAGATCAGTTTTGCATTGATGCGAAAATATAAGACAGGGAAATAAAAGAGCGAAAAAATGGCATAGAGGATAATGCTCTGCATGCCCAAAGTGATGGTGAATTTATTTTTTGCCT
>RQOI01000276.1 GCA_003854995.1 Candidatus Zhuqueibacterota bacterium | reverse complement strand
TATTTCTGCCGAATCTCCTGAAAGTGGCTAAAAGTGATCCGATACTCCTCTTGCGCTGCTTCCAGCTGTTTCTTTGTTTCCCCTGTGCTGCGGGTGGCATTTTCCAGCGCATTTTCCAGCTCTGCCTGCCGTTCGACGAGAGCAGCCCGTTCAGTGATATGGCGATTCTGCATTTCCCGCAAACTGCGGATTCGCTCGCCATTGACGAGAACGCGCTCTTCGAACTTTTGCATATCGCGCGACTGCTGGTTGTGTTGACTCTGGGCTTCAGCAAGACGTCGTTCGATCTCGAGCAGAGAGCGGCGAAGATCTTCGTAGGTCGCATCATTATTGGCCAAACTGGCGGAGGTCTTTTCACGATCATCAACCGACAGGTCCAGGCGCGCCTGCAAGGGCTCCAGTTCATTCAACAGCGCCGCATAATCAAAAGAAGCGAGCTTTATGTCCAGCTCTTTCAGCTCTTGCGCCAGTGTCTGATATCGCTGCGCTCTGGAGACCTGACGCTTGAGGCTTCGGACTGTCTTTTCCACCTCGGACATGATATCTTCAACGCGCACCAGATCTTTTTCGGTGGCCTCCAGTTTGCGGAACGTCAGCTTGCGCCGCTGTTTGAATTTCGTAATGCCGGCGGCTTCTTCAAAGATTTTGCGACGTTCTTCCGGCTCGCCGTTCAATATCTTTTCGACTTGCGCCAGCTCGATCACTGAATAGGATTGCCCGGTGAGTCCGCTGTCCATGAAGAGATCCATGATGTCTTTGAGGCGCACCTGGTTGCCATTGAGCAGATACTGGCTTTCTCCGGAACGAAACAATCGACGCGTGATGACAACCTCGGCATAATCAACGGGAAGGATATTCCTGGTATTTTCAATTTTCAGAGAGACTTCGGCCATGCCGACAGCCTTGGCGCTGGCAGAACCGGAAAAAATGACATTATCCATTTTTTCGCCGCGCAGCACGCTGCTGCGCTGTTCACCCATGACCCAGCGGATGGCGTCAACGATATTGCTTTTGCCACAGCCGTTCGGACCGACGATTGCCGTCATTCCGTCATGCAGGACAACATTTGTCTTTTTGGCAAAGGATTTAAAGCCGACGATATTTAGTTCGGCGAGTTTCACGAACCTCTATGAATGAATGAATAGCAGTCAATGATTAGATATAGCTGAGTAAAATACGATGCCGACAGCAAAAAAACAAGGACATTTTCGGCTCACGGGTAAGAGGTCAGTTTCTGGTAAAGACACAAAAGATCAATTTGGTGAGACCTTTGGCCGCAACCAAAAATATCCAAACCACCGAGG
>RQOI01000275.1 GCA_003854995.1 Candidatus Zhuqueibacterota bacterium | reverse complement strand
CTCACCGAGGGCGTGCAGCGCCTCTGCCGCCGAGCGCAGCCGCTCGTGCGCCTTTTTCTGCAACAAGCCGTCAATCACAGCGCGCACGTCGTCGTTTTGAATCTCTGCTGCCGTGACTTGTCGCGACAAGATATTGTTCAACGTCGCGCCGACATCAGCGCCCAGAAACGGATGGCTGCCTGTGAACAGCTCGTACGCCACGATGCCGGTCGAGAACAGGTCGCTCTGTGCGGTCAATTCTTCGCCGCGTATCTGCTCGGGCGACATATAGCTGGGAGTCCCGACAATGGACGCCTGTTGTGTGAACGATGCCTCGCCGCGAATATGCGCCAGGCCAAAATCGGCGATTTTGAGCCGATTTTCATCATCGAGCAGTATGTTCTCGGGTTTGATATCGCGATGGATGACCTGCCTGGCATGCGCATAGTCAAGGCCGCGAAGGAGTTGAACCAGGACATGTCGCTTTTGATCATTACGCAAATCGCCCGCTCGAATGACCTCGCGCAGCGTTCGACTTTTAAAATATTCGAACGATATGTAAAAGAACTGACCCAGCGTGCCAAAGTCAAGCACGTCAATGATATTGGGATGGTCCAGTTGCGCCAGCGTTTTGGCTTCCCGTTGAAAGCGGGAGAGCATTGTTGGATCCGGAATGTGTTCGCGATCCAATGTTTTGAGCAAAATGCGTTTGCCGAGATAGATGTGGTTCGCAATATAGACGCCGACGCCGACATCCTTTTTCAAACAGTCGAGGATTTCAAATTTGTCAAAAAGAACGTTATCTCCGCTGCCGTCCATCGGCTCAATCCTGACTCTCTATCTCTTTCAATTTTAGTTGCACCCAGCGAACCGACACACCGAGTGAGTGCGCCGCACGCGTGCGATTATTGTCAAACTCTTTCAGCCGGCTCAACAACACCTCCTTTTCAATGTCCTTGAGTGTGCCGTGGAAGCATCGACCTTTACTATCTTCTTCCAGAAAAATATAGTCCGGCGTCAGCGTTGCGCTATCGCACAGGATGAGGGCGCGCTGCAGTACATTTTCCAGCTGCCGGACGTTGCCCGGCCAGTCAAAGTCCATGAGTTTATTCATTGTCGCCGGAGGAATTGTTATTTTTCGATTTTGCTTTTTAACAAAGTGTTGCGCCAGCAGGATGATGTCAGATCGACGTTCTCGAAGCGGCGGCAGGGTGATGGGAAAGACGTTCAGCCGGTAGTACAGATCTTCGCGAAACCGTCGCTCTGCGACAAGCTGTCTGAGATTGTGGTTCGTGGCAGCGATGATGCGAACATCGACGGTCTTGACCTGCGTGTCGCCCAGGCGGATGATCTCCTGATTTTGCAGGACCCGCAGCAGCTTTGACTGCGTCGCTGCCGACACATCGCCGATTTCATCCAGGAAGAAAGTGCCGCCGGAAGCGACCTCAAACAGACCCTTTTTATCCGCTGCGGCGCCGGAAAAAGCGCCCTTTTTATAGCCGAACAACTCACTCTCCAGCAAAGTGTCGGGAATCGAGCCGCAAAACTGCGCGATATAGGGTTTGTCTTTGCGACCGCTCAATTTGTGAATGGCCTGCGCCGCGAGGTCTTTGCCCGTGCCGCTCTCGCCCAAGAGTAACACGGTGGCATCGGTCTTGGCAACGCGAAAGATCAAATCTGCGACGCGCTGCATCGCCGGGCAGTCACCGACCATGTCCGGGATCGCGCGGTGCATCTCCAACTGATTTCGCAGGATCTGGTTCTCGTCCGAGAGAGATTCCATGGCGATGATTTTATCGAGCGCGAGAGAGACCATGTTGGAAAAAAACTCGAGGAAAGTTAGATTTTCCTGCGTAAAGCCGGCGCGATTACCCCGACTGTCGATGAGGATGACGCCCCAGATGTCACCATGCAGGAAAATGGGAACGCCGATCACAGACTTTATATTGTGAATCTGGATGCTTTGAAATTGTGAGACCGTTGGGTCGCTCGGGACATCGTGATAGAGGCACGGCTTCTGCGTATCCATCACTCTATTGAGTATGCCGGACGAAAACACGCTCAGATCTGAGATATCCTGCTTGTCTATATTGCGCGCTGCAATGATATTAAAGCTATTTGCCTTTTCCCGCCTGGCAAAAAGACCACGCTCCGCCTGCAAGGCGCGTATGATCAGATCCAGTGAATCCGCCACCAGATTGTCGTGATAAATGGCAGCGTTCAGCAAGGCGCTGATGTGCAGCAAGACATCAAACTGTTCTTGTTCCAGAACAGCCAGATTTTTGACTTTGATCTCTTTTGTCACTCTAGTTTATCACCCTGAATGATCCCTGTTTTGATCGAGCGCGGTTGGCAAATTCGTCGACGCACCAGATCTCCCACACATAATCGGATGCTAGCGGAACATAGGCGCTCACCGAATCTGCGTCGGCGGCAATTCCCGCTCGCTCCCAGATGAGATCGGGAGTGAAATCGTCATCTGTGTGAATTTTGACATCAAATGTGAATTTGAATCCTGGATCAAAGTGGAACCACTTGAGGATCACGTTTTTAGGCGCCAACTCGCTGTTGTTCGGCGAATCTATGACAATCTCGTCGGTGATGACGCGAGCGAGCCGTTCCTGGCCAAGATTGAATCGATAGCCAAATCTGTCAATGACGCACAGATTGAAATCAAAGCCAACGACCTGGCGGAGCGACATCAAGTGCAAATCCGACGCCGAGAAAGAGCGCTCGAACACTCTTTCCAGGACATCGTATTGGAGATGAGCCTTTATGGCCAGGGCGGCGCATTCGATATAGACCGAATCAATGTCACCCTCGGCATCGCCCAACTGAGCTCGCGCGACCAGTTCGTGCCTCGGTTGACGAGGCTCATAATAATTTGTGACAATGCTGTACAGAGAAAAATCTTCCAGCTGGGGATTCGCGTTCAAGAACACGTCGTTTGTCACGCTCGCACCGGCAGGCCATTCGACGGGGATCTCGGCCGTCCGATAGCTCTCCTTTTCAAAGATCAGCAATCCGTCTGCTGCCAGTGGACCGGCGAAATGATAATATCCCGCTTCGTCGGTGAACGTATACTGTTGGCCGGGCTGCCACGTCACCTTGACGCCTGCGATGGCAACGGGCGGCACGCGCATCGTCTGGACGCGGCCGCGCAAGGAGGGTTTTGGATAGCCGTTCATCGGGTCCAATGGATTCTTGTGCGGTGCATCGCACGTCAGGTAAAACAGACAAAGAACCATTGCACCCCAATAGACATGTTTTTGGATTTTCGCCATGGCACTCGATTTATACTATATATATCAAAAAATAGTGAAAAGTTTTTGTTTTAAAAAGAAAAAGTTACAGGCCAAAAATCGACAGGCCACAGACAGCAGAAATTATCCGCATCATCGATTTTTCTGTTGTGTTTTGAAAAAGGAATGGATATTTTCGTTCTTTGATTTTAGGCGGCTGTTCACCGGTACCAGGTGAACCCGAGAGCAGACGATTCAACCATTCCTGAAAGAGTGCCGCACATCGCAAGTGAAAGTGAGAAAAGATGTCACAACATTATTTTGAAAAGCTTGTCGCGCAGACACAAGCCGAACTCGCATTCCGGACGGCAGCGCCGGTCATAGACATTGAATCCTTGAATGGAGAGACGATCGCGCGTTTCATTGACCACACGCTGCTCAAGCCTGAGGCGACGCAGGCGATGATTTTGCAGCTCTGCCAGGAGGCGAAGCAGTTCAACTTTGCGTCGGTGTGCGTCAATCCGATCTGGGTGCCGCTCTGCGCTGAAGTCCTGGACGACAGCGATGTGCTCATCTGCACGGTTGTCGGTTTTCCGCTCGGCGCCAACACGACAGAATCAAAAGCGCTGGAAGCTGAAGAGCTGGTTTCGCTCGGGGCAGCGGAAATTGATATGGTGCTAAATATCGGCAACCTGAAGGACAAGGATTACTCGTCCGTCTATGACGATGTCTTGCAGGTCGTTGACGCCGCTGATGACGCTGTTGTCAAGGTCATCATCGAGACGTGCCTGCTGAATGAGGAGGAAAAAATCGCCGCGTGCGTCCTCTGCAAAGAAGCGGGAGCTCACTTTGTCAAGACATCGACAGGTTTCAACAGGTCTGGCGCGACCATCCAGGACGTTGAGCTGCTGCGTCGCGTCGTCGGATCGGAGATTGGCGTGAAAGCGGCGGGCGGCATCCGCGATTATCGGACGGCCGTCGCGATGCTCAAGGCAGGCGCCAGCCGCATTGGCGCCAGCGCCAGTGTGGCCATTGTCTCCTAGAGCTCAAGCGCGTCGCCGTCACTGTGCGCCTTCATTCCTCGTCGATCCGGATATCGGATGATTCCTTTTGCCCGTCAACCCACGCACCAATCAAATCATCACCCTTGTCAGTTTTAAGGCGCTCAACGATATCAGCCTTGACCTCCTGCAGCGGTCTGAGCACGGCCGCCCTCTTCTCGTAGACCGTCGCAATATGATAGCCGAACTCGGTCCGAAAAATTGGCGAAATTTCTCCGATATTCATCGAAAACACGATAGCGTCGAACGCCTCGACCATCCGCCCCGGTGCAAACCAGCCGAGATCGCCGCCCTGATCCTGGCAGGATGAATGCTCGTCGGCTATTTTCGCAAAATCGGCCCCCTCCAGCACCATCTGGCGGAGCGCTTTCATCTCCTCATAGGCCACATCCGGATGGGCTGGATTGGGCCGCATGACGATGTGCGCCGCGTGGACTTGCTCCGGGAGAGTGAATTCCTTCGCGTGTTTTTTGTAATAGCGCTCGATGTCAGCCTCAGTCGGCTCATCCACATCGCGCGTCAAATCGCGCAGGAATTGCTTGATTTTTATGTTCTGCTCGATATCCTTTTTCACTCGTGAGACATCTTTTCCCCTGAGACTAAAATTGTTGAAAAAATTCTTTTCACCACCGTGCTGTTCGATTAGCTTGGCATATTCATTATCGATCAGCGCCGATGGCACAGTTGGAATCGTCCTGTTGGCGTGCTGGCGAATGATCGTCCAGTCGACAATGCTCTGCCTGGCCAGAGAGTTGAGCTGATCGGCGCCCAAACGCGGATTTTGCCGTCGCTGGTTCTGAATCTCCTGCTCGATGACATCCTGGGCGATCTCTTCGCCGTTCACTGTGATTTTCATTTACACCATCCTTTTACCATCGCACACGATTCCACAACATCAACTCTGCCGAATGAGGAATGAGATAGACCTGCCGCAGCGGAAAGGCAGCTGCTGATACCCAGTTTTATCTTGTCATTCATCGCACTTTTTTCTACATTGACCGCGGAAAACAGTCGCTGCTTCATCCGTGCAGCAGTTTAATTATTTAGCACACTATTTGCAAGAACTAACGCAAAGCGAAATCAATAAATTTTTACAGTGAGAGGAAAACCATGCGCGATCGATTCATCGGCCTGCTTTTTATTATGGCTTTTGCCCTGTTCATGAGCTGCGCCACCCTGCAGCAGCTCATCCTGCCGCCGGATGTCAAAGTGGAGAGCGTCAACATTGCCGATTTTTCATTTGAAGATGTGACCCTCGATTTTGGCCTGCTCGTCAGCAATCCCAATGCCTTTGGCGTCGCTCTCGAAGGCTATGCCTACCAGTTCGCCGTCGAAGGGAAAGAGTTTTTATCCGCGAACGAAACCCGTCAGCTTGACATCGGCGCCTCAGGGAGCTCGAACATCAGCATACCCGTCACCATCAATTTCAAGCAGTTGTATGAGCTGATGACGCAGACAAAAGATCTCGACAACTTGTCCTACGACCTCGTCGGTAATCTGCGACCCGGCGGGCTGCTGGCGGCTTTTGATATTCCCTTCAGCAAAAGCGGCAGTTTACCGAATGTTCGCATCCCCGAGATCACGTTCTCCGGATTGCAGGTGAAAAAGATGGGCCTCACCGGCATCGACCTGGAGCTCGGACTCAACCTCGTCAATAAAAACATATTTGGCTTTGACATCGGCAAGCTGAATTATGACATCGCCCTGGCCGGCAGCCAATTGATCAAGGGCACGACGCAAAATCTGGCCTCTGTCCCAGCAAAAGGGACCGGCGTGATCAAGCTGCCGGTATCGCTCGATCTGTCGGGTGCTCTGGGATCGCTCAGATCCATCCTCGGTGGCAACTCTGTTCAGGCGACCATCATCGGCGACACCGATCTGAAGACGCCGTTCGGCCCGATCAACCTGCCTTTTAACACGACGCAGGAGATCCCGATACTCAAATAGTCGATCAAAATACGGCGGAGCGGCCGGCGACAACCGCATGCTGAGCACCTTGGCGCTTTTGTCAAAAGTTCTTTCACCATTTTCAGTGACTGCAGTTCAAGATATAGCCCTCACCAGTCACCAGCCAGCCGTGGTCTTTGTCAATAAAAAAGATGTCTCTCACAACGCCGTGGCGCGCATAATTCAGTGTGAGTGTGGGCGTCCACGACTGTCCGCCGTTCCCGGTCTCCCATAACTCGCCGCTCGTCAAAAACCAGCCGAATTGATCATCGATAAAAAAGCTGTCAAACACAAAGGTGTTCTCTTTCAGCCGCGAGGCCAGCTGCCAGCTGGCGCCGCCATTTTCTGTCTTGAAAACCAAACTGGTTTCATCAAAACGTATGGTTCAGGAGTATGGCAAGTTTGTACCGGAGAATGACCAACCGCGCTCCGGATCGACAAAATAAGCAGTGCTGTTATATTCCATCGGCGTCTCCAAAACATGCCACGATTCGCCGCTATTGCTTGTCCGCAGAATTGGCCCGAGGGCTTGCGCCATCACTCCGCGCGCGCCCCACATCCTGAAGTAATTGATGCCGGGGCGGTGATCGTCGCTCGTCAATTGCCAGCTCGATCCGCCGTCAACCGTCCTGTAGACACTCCCCCACGCTGTGATGAGCCAGCCATGCTGCTCATCGATGAATTCGATATGCTGAAAAACAGAATCAGTGGGCTGCCCGATGAATTGCTCCTCCCATGTCTGCCCGCCATCGCGCGTGCGGCAAAGAGTCATGTCAAAACCACAAATCCAGCCGCAGGTCGAGTTGACAAAGCTCATATCCATCAACCTCGTCACCGTGCCGATGGGCCGCAATGTCCAGCTTTTTCCGCCATTTTCAGTGTGATAAACGCCACTGCTGTCGGTCAACGCCCAACCGTTTGCTGCATCGACAAAGACAATTTTATGCAATGAATGATCGAGCTGAATCTCATCAACAACATTCAGCGGCGAAGGGCTGAAAGGGCTGGGACCGGTTAAATTGCGCTCGCATGTTATGACAAACAAACAGCAGAGCAGGAGAATGATATATCTCATCATCGATTTTACACCTCACAATCATTCCATTGAAGCGCCATGTGCTCCCGCATCATTGCACACGAATTACTCAGCCACCCATCTGATCGCCCGCCGCACCAGCGCCCGATAGTTCTCGTTCTCATAGGCATGATGATCATGTCCTGGCTGCAGATAGACGATCTTTGATGCGCCATGCGCATGTGCCCAGCCAATGATCTCGCCGCTCTGCGGGTGATCGGTTTTGAGCAATGGGTGGACGTCGGCTGACACCTCGAAATTGCCATACACTTCATCATATATTTCAAAGTCTGACAGGCCCTGCGTCACCGGATGGTCGCGGTCAAGGATATATACATTCATCGTGACATCATGTTTGTAGGTGGATTTTTTTGCTGCGTCCTCAGGATTCTCATTATAGCGGCCTCCCTGGATTTGCTTATACTCGTCCCATGTCTGATAGGAGGCCAGGCTGTGATGCAGAAAGACAAGGCCTTTGCCCTTTTCCACCATCGTGAGAAACGCCCTTTTCTGTTCCTCGCTGATCTCCTGATTCATATCATAGTAGACGAGCGCGTCATACGTTTGGAGAGAACTCGTCGCATAGATGTCATTGGCGCCCGGGTGCTCGACGCTGGTGAATTCGATATCGGGCATCGAGTCGAACATGGCGAAGAACTGATCGCGCTCAAAATCATGGCCGCCGGTGATGATGAGAATTTTCATCTTTTGCGAGCCCAGTGCGATGGCCGCACCGATGAGCAGCACAACCGAGACAAAAAGCCACAGAGTGCATTGAGTTCGCATGTTGCCTCCTTCAGTAAAAGCGCCGAGAACATAGATCTTGTCCTGTTTTTTAAACTGCAGCTTGTGCAAGATCGCCTGCAACTCGTCGAGATAGAATAGCAGATATTTAAAAGTAACAAAATCGACATTATAATTCAATAGATGATTCCGTGTTCGTCTCTGAATGGCGCAAAACTCCAGTTTATGCTTGACTAAATGGAAGCGAATATCTATATTAAGCAATAAAATGAAATTCATTCAATCACGACCTTCCTCACGTCTGTGAGTCCAAATTTCACACCTCATCGTTCTTGAATCGAAGTTAAATCTTGGAGAAAAAAGTGGCAGACTTGTTCGCAAAATGTTCGCAGGGAAACAGTGCACGTGCCAAGAAGGCAATCGAAGAGGGATGGTACCCCTATTT
>RQOI01000274.1 GCA_003854995.1 Candidatus Zhuqueibacterota bacterium | reverse complement strand
GTGGCCAAAACCCAGGTCATCGGACGATGTTTGGGCTCTGACTGGTTGAATTCCATGTCGGTCGTGCTGTGAATGTCCGAGTTCCCCAGCATGGTCAGCTTTTTATCCAGACACCACTGGTGCACTTCGGGATAATACTCATCATCATTGACGACCTCGATGCCGTGCATTTTGCCGGCCTGATAGAGCTCTTCGTGTTCGTCATACCACTTGCCGATGCCGTCTTTTTCCTGACCGCGCCAGCCGGGGTGATTGCGGAAAATGAACGCGCCCTGCTCGTGAGCCGCGTCGAAGGCCTGGCGCCAGTCTTCCACATCCAGGGGGGCGGCATCCTGTAAAAAGAGCGCGTTAAAGTGACCGGGCGGCATGTCCCTGGTGATCTCCGCTCCCTTTATCAGCAGGATGCCGGCAGACTGCGCAGCGCCTTTTGCCAGCTCGTATGAGCGATTGTGATCAGTGCTCACATCCTTTTCGTTTGGCTGGTATTCGATGTGGTCGGTGATGGCCAGCGCATCCAGGCCATCTGCCCAGGCCTCGCCGACGCGAAAGGTCGGCCAGACATGCCCATCTGAAAAGACCGTATGGCTGTGAAAATCGCATTTGACTATTTTATAGCCATTGATATCTGGAATTCTCCAGACCAGTCGATCTCGTCCGATGAGCTGAGTGAAGGAAAGACAACTCAAAACGACCAGTAATTGAAAGAATTTCATCGTCTGCTCCTTTCGTAATTTTTCTCAAGCTGTCTGTACTGCAAGGTGATAATATTGTGTTTCATTAGCAAAGTGGGATAAATATCCCGCTCTATTGCCCGCCCAGGATGGATGTCCTGGGCGATCGTGAATTATTCACAAACGCCTCACACAAAGGCACCAAGACACAAAGAAATATAAAGTCGGGTTTGAGTCTGTAAAACGCCAAGTTTTTCATGCTATTGCTTATGATATTGAAAACTGACTAAAATTTCACTATCGCGACGATCGGAAAATGGTCTGATGGATATTGGCCCGCTCGATTATCATGGAGGATGGCAGCGCTCAAGACTTGCGTTTGCGATGAGACGAAAATATAATCAATTTTATCGCCCGACTTGACTCCCTCGAATCCGTTGAATGTGCCGACTTCTTCGGCCTGCGGATGCAGCAGGCGAAAGCTGTCGATGACCGGCAGGACATGGCGCAGGGCTTGGGGTGAATGGGGATTGGTCAAAAAGGTGATGGCCTGGTTGTCTTCGCCGGCATTGAAATCACCGGTGAGGATGAAGGGCAATCCTTTCACCTGCGCAGCGACGGTTTTCGCCAGGAGCTCGGTGCTCTTTACGCGCGATATCTGCGACCGATGATCGAGGTGGAGATTGTAAAAATAGAATGAGGCGCCGGTCACCTTGTCGAGGAATAGGGCCCAGCTGCAGATGCGGACGATGTCATTGCCCCAGCTTTTTGATGCAATGACATGCGGCGTATC
>RQOI01000273.1 GCA_003854995.1 Candidatus Zhuqueibacterota bacterium | reverse complement strand
TCAAAGGCGACAAGGGTTTTCTTGTCGCCAGCTTTGACAACCGCATCATCATTCCATTTGGCGATGATGCGGACATGACCTATTACAGCCGCCGGGCAAAAGAAGAGATGATCGAGCCCATGGGCGATTTCCAGCAGGAGTGGCTCGATGCCTGCAAGACCGATCTCAGGACGTCCTGCGATCTGGAATACGCCGGCGCCAAGATGGAGATGATGATGCTCGGTCTGGCCGCCTATCGCGCCGGCAAAAAGCTGCACTATGATGGCGCTGCAGGACGGATCACCAATGATGCGGACGCAAACCAGTATTTGCAGCGCACCTATCGTGACGGCTGGGTGATAAACGGGTAGCAGCTCGAGCGCGTCCCTTCATCATGACAGAGTTTTCACATTTTTAGCGTTGAAATCAACTGTTGAATTTTCGGGTGGTTTAGTATAGATAAAACTAGTCTTAAAGAATTCATATTCAATGAGCTCTTGCCCTTTGTCGCCAAACCGGGGCAATACATTGGCAATGAAATAAATATTGTTCGGAAAGACCTGAGGGATGTGGATGTACGCATGGCGCTCGTATTCCCGGATGTTTACGAGGTGGGCATGTCCTATATGGGTTTTCCGATTCTATACAATATTTTGAATCAGCTGCCTTGGGTCTATGCAGAACGCGCATTTGCACCGGGGATTGATATGCGGGCGCTCATGCGCGCGAAAAAGGCGCCGCTTTTTTCGCTGGAGACCTTTTCAGCCCTGTCGGATTTCGATGTGATCGGATTCACGCTGCAGTACGAGCTGCATTATACGACCATATTGGATCTGATCGATCTCGCCGGTCTGCCGGTCGAGGCCAAAGATCGAGAGGGCTTGCCGATCGTCATTGGCGGCGGTCCATCGGCGTTCAATCCGGAGCCGATGGCCGATTTTTTTGACGCCATCGTGCTGGGCGACGGGGAAGAGGTGATCGTCGAAATAGCAGCCGCGATTCGACGGGCGAAAAAAGAGGGATTGTCGCGCCCGCAGATCATGCGCGACTTGGCGAAAATCAGCGGTGTCTACGTGCCGCAGTTTTATCAGGCCCGCTATCGCGTCGATGGCCGATTCGAGGCGCTCGAACCCACGTACAGGGACGCTCCCAGACGCATCAAGAGCCGTACCGCCGAATTATCCAGCAGCAACTATCCGGAACGACCGCTCGTGCCCATGATTCAGACCGCGCACGACCGGATCTCTCTCGAGATCAGCCGCGGCTGCTCGCGCGGCTGCCGTTTTTGCAGCGCCGGCATGACCTACCGGCCGGTTCGACAGCGGACGCCGCAGGATCTGGTCGAACAGGCGAAGCACAATATCGCGGCCACAGGCTATGAGGACATTTCACTCGCCTCGCTGTCAACATCGGATTACACCAGGCTGGCTGAGCTGATGCGCCGGTTGTCGGCTTTCAGCGCCGATAAGGTGAGCCTCTCGTTTCCCTCGATTCGTCCCGAGAGCTTTACCATGCATCTGGCGCATTTTGCCAGGGGAGTGCGCAAGTCCGGTTTGACCCTGGCGCCGGAAGCGGGTTCGCAGCGGCTGCGCGATGTCATCAACAAGGCGACCGCAGCGCCGGAGCTGTTGCGCGCCGTTGATCTCGCCTTCAGTCAGGGCTGGACGCTGGTCAAGCTCTATTTCATGATCGGTCATCCCACTGAAACCGACGAGGATCTGCAGGCGCTGGTCGATCTCATTCAGCAGGTCAGTCAGGTCGCATTCAGGTACCGGGGCAAGCGGATCAACGTCTCCATCTCGCCTTTTGTGCCCAAACCGCTGACGCCATTCCAGTGGGTGCGCCAGGATTCGGCAGAGGAGACGCAGCGCAAGATCAATTTTCTCCGGCAGTCAATTTGCAGCAGGAACGTCAAGCTCAGCTGGCGGGATCCGGATGTCTCCCGGATCGAGGGAGTGCTCGCGCGGGGAGATCGGCGCGTCGCACGGATCATCAAGGGAGCCTGGCAGCTCGGTGCGTATCTCGAAGGCTGGTCGGAGTTCTTCGATGCGACGCGCTATGAGGCAGCCCGCAAAGAATCTGACCAGACTTTTGATCACATTCTGAACGGCTGCGAGATCGACCAGCCGCTGCCGTGGGATCACATCGATAAAGGCGTCACCAAAAAATATCTGCGCGACGATTATCGGCGTGCTCTGGGGGGTGAAAAAGTTGCCGACTGCCGCTTCGACGTCTGTCACAGCTGCGGCTTGATGGGCCAGACGGTCTGCCAGGAGCTCATCCGTCGCCAGCGAAACGGCGAAGAACTCGAGATGCCGATCGAGTTTCAGCAGATGCCCGAGTTCGACGTGAATGCAGCGCCTTTGTCCGCAAAAGCGCCGGTTGAACGTATCGTTCATGCCAGGATTCACTATCGGCGCGGCGAGCAAGTCCGATTTCTATCGCACCTGGATCTGCTGCGCCTGTTCGAGCGCGCCCTGCGGCGAGCGCGCATCCGGACGGTCTTTTCGCAAGGATTTAATCCGCATCCGAAACTCTCTTTCGGGCCGCCGCTGGCCACCGGACTGACGAGCGATGCCGAGTATGTCGATGTGCCGTTCTATCTCGATGAGGAAGGAACTGATCTGCAAAAAAGACTGTCGCCGCAGCTCCCGCTGGGCATTGAGATTGCGGACATAAAATATCTAGATAAAAAAGCGCCTTCGCTGGCAGCGTTGCTCAATCGCACCGATTTTGAATTTCGGATCGACGGGGGAACCAATCAAACAGAACTTGATCGTATTCACACGATCCTGTCACAAAAAGAATTGCATGTTGAGAGAAAGAGAAAAGACAAAAGCCAAATGATCGATATCAGGCCTTTCATCGACAGTCTGGAGGTGACTGAATGGGGATTACGCGTTCGCACCAGAATGGAGGAGGGCAGGTCCCTTCGAACGGATGAACTTGTTTCTCTGCTGTTTCCGCACGATAAAACGCAAGGACAAAAGACGCGCATTCATCGCGCCGGCTTGTGGCTGCAAAGAGGCGATCGACTTTATGCGCCCATGGAGTTGTGTGATGCGGAGGCTGAGCATGCTCAAGTTTAAAGAGGAAAAATGGAAAAAAGTATTTACATCAACGTGTCGCTGGATGAGATGCGGCTGGCCATTCTTGAGGACCAGTCCCTCGTCGAGCTTTACTATGAGCTCCCGCAGAATGAACGAATGGTGGGAGATATTTATTTCGCCAGAGTCGCCAAAGTTATCAAGGGCTTACAGGCAGCATTCATCGATATCGGACAAAAACAGGATGCCTTTCTGCACTTTTCGGATCTCGATGACCGACTTTTAGGCTTTGATCCCAGCAGCAAAGAGGGGAACGTCTTTCCCCGGCATCGGAGTTACAGCTGGACGGCTGACGATGTGCCGATCAAAAGAGGCGATCGCATCCTCGTCCAGATTACCAAGGAGCCGCTGGCGGCGAAAGGCGCGCGCGTCACCTCGAATATCTCCCTGCCGGGCCGGTATCTCGTACTGGTGCCAAATGACAACGTCGTTGGCGTCTCGCGCAAGATTTATAATCGCAAAGAAAAATATCGACTCAAGCGCGTTGGCCAAAAGTTCCGCAGAGAAGGATTCGGCATGGTGATCCGCACCGTCGCTGAGGGCAAAGAAGAGGCTGATCTCAAGGCAGATTACGAAAATCTGATCAAGACATGGGAGCAGCTGGTGAAAAAAATGAAGGGATCACAGCCGCCGCAGCTTGTGCACAAGGAGGTCGGCATGTTGTCCAGCGTGATTCGTGATCTCTTCACCGCGGACGTCAGCCAGCTCATCGTCGATGATAAAAAGTTGTTTCGCGAGATTGTTCGCTACATGAGGGATGTGTCGCCGCAACTCACGGAGCGAGTCAAGCTGCATCAGGAAAAAGTGCCGATCTTTGACAAGTACAATATTGAATCGCAAATCAACAAGAGTCTGTCCAGGAAGGTCTGGCTCAAGCGCGGCGGCTATATTTTCATCGACCATACCGAAGCGCTGACCGCCATCGATGTGAACAGCGGTCGGTTCAGCGGCAAAGCCGATCATGACATGAACAGCCTCAAGATCAATCTGGATGCGGCCAAGGAGATCGCGCGGCAACTGCGGCTGCGGGATATCGGCGGAATCATCATCATCGATTTCATCGATATGATCAATCCTAAAAATCGGCAAAAGCTGCAGGAGGAGTTCAAAAAGGAGCTGCGCAAGGACCGCGCCCAGGCGAACATCGCGCCCGTCTCCGAATTCGGCATCATTGAGATGACGCGCGAAAGAGTGCGGCCGGCGCTGCTGTTTGCCATCAGCGAACCCTGCCCGGCCTGCGTCGGCACCGGCCGGGTCATTTCCAAATCGACGACCTCCGCCAAGATAGAGCGCTGGATGAAACGCTATCGTCGCGAAGGCGGTTCGCGCAGTGTGCAGCTGGTCGTTCATCCCGAGCTGGCCAAATATCTGTCGGCCGGTAAAAAAAGCCCGCTGCGCAAACTGACATGGAGCTACTGGACGCGCATCAAAATCGTCCAGGATGAAAATATCAGCATGGATGAATTCAGGTTTATGGATAAAATGGGCGAAGAAGACCTCACGGATCGATTTATATCTTGACTCTTTGCGATATTTTTCATAAATTTTCGGGCTTTATAAGGAATGAAATCAGTAAATCGGAGAGATGTTCTCATGTACGCAATCGTTGATATTGCCGGGCAGCAATTCAAGGTGAAGAAAAATGATGTCATCCTCGCCCAGCGCATAGCCGGTGATCAGGGCGCTGATGTTGAATTTGACAAAGTGATGCTCTTGTCCGGCGATGAGGGTGCAACCGTCGGTTCACCCTATGTCGATGGCGCAAAAGTGACGGCGACAATTCTCGGTCACGAAAAAGGCGATAAAGTGACGATCTTTAAGAAAAAGAGGCGGAAAAAATATCGCGTGTTCAACGGCCATCGGCAACCATTGACAAGACTGGAGATCAAAGATATTGTGGCGTGATCACGCGCAGAGTTGAGGAGATGACAAATGGCGCATAAAAAAGGTGTGGGCAGCAGTCGTAACGGACGCGACAGCAAGCCCAAGATGCTGGGGGTCAAGAGATATGGCGGCCAGGCCGTCACAGCTGGCAGCATCATCGTTCGTCAACGCGGCACTCGAATTCATCCGGGTGAAAATGTCGGCATCGGCCGAGATCATACGCTGTTCGCCAAAATTGAGGGCAAGGTGCAATTTTTGGACAAGGGAAAAGGAAAAAAATTCGTCAGCATCGTGCCCTGATAAAAATGGCCTCGCACTGTTCAGGCGCTGTCAACCGGAAGGTGACAGCGCTTTTTTATTTTGTATGCCGCTCGTGCACGACTCCCCCTCGATATAACATCAGAGTAATCATTGAATTACGAAAATGATGTTGTCTTACAAATCTGTCCTACAAAAATTATGCCATCGTTGCCACATTTAACTTGACTCTCATTCGGCATTGTTTTATATTTGGCCATTGAAAAAGGATGAGGGTGCAGCATGGTTACGGTTGAGCAGGTTGAGAATATCGCCCGGCTGGCCAAACTCTCTTTTGCAGAGGGCGACAAGGTCAGGCTGGTTGAACAGTTCAATCAGATATTGAACTATATGAGCAAGCTGAACGAGTTGGACACCAGTGACGTCGAGCCAACGTATAATGTTCTGGCGTTGCGCAATGTCATGCGCAAGGATGAGGTCAAAACCTGGTTGAGCCAGGAAGAGGCCATCGCCAATGCGCCGGCGTCCAACCATGGTTTTTTCAGCGTACCAAAAGTGATCGGATGAGAGATGAAGGTTGTCGCTGTCATTCCGGCGCGCTGGGCGTCGTCCAGATTTCCCGGCAAGCCGCTGACGCCCATTGCCGGCAAACCCATGATCCAATGGGTGTATGAACGGACGCGTCAGGCCAGGACAGTGTCCGACGTTTTTGTCGCGACGGATGATGATAGAATTGTCAAAGCGGTCTCCGCTTTTGGCGGCAAAGCCATCATGACGCCGTCAGAGCTGCCGTCCGGCACTGACCGCGTTGCGCACGTCGCCCGCGATCTCGACGTGGATGCGGTCATCAATGTGCAGGGCGACGAGCCTCTCATCGATCCCGACGCCATCGATGTGCTGACGAATACCCTGCTGGCGGAAGCGACGACAACAATGGCGACGCTCGTCAGAAAGAT